>JALTMC010000328.1 GCA_027005175.1 Myxococcales bacterium | reverse complement strand
GTTCAGTGAGTACAACGCCTGGGGCCGAGCTGTCACCTTGTGTGCGGCCCGTATCGGCTGGGTTCGTGGCACGGGCCTGATGGATGCCAACAATCCCGTCGCTGCGAGGCTGGAAGAACAAACGGGTGTCACAACATTCTCCAGTCCAGAGATGGGACTGTTGCTCTCGGCACTGTGTACGCAAGAGGCTCGCCAGATGGCACAAGCAGCTCCCTTGCAGGCCGATCTCAGCGGTGGCTTTGCAGACATCGACAACCTCAAAGAGATCGTCGACCAGATTCGTCAAGAGATGGAGAAGCAGCAGCAACAAATACGCCGAAAGCAGACTCTGCTTGCTGAAGAGAGCCGACAACTCACAGCGGAATCCAACCACACCACCGAACTCCATGCTCTGCCCCAATGGCCGATGTCACAAACCCTGGAGCACTTTGCAGAGTCACCGACTCCAAAAGATGAGTCCAATGAGGCTCTTCTTGCACAGACCGTCGTGATCGTGGGGACAGGTGAGATCGGGCCTTGTGGTAGTTCGCGAACTCGCTTTGCCCTGGAAGTGGATGAATCACTCTCTCCTGCTGGTATCTTGGAGTTAGCCTGGGTCACTGGGTTGTTGGTTCATGAAGACAATGGTCGAGGTGGGGTTTGGAAAGACACCAAAACAGGCGAAGAAGTAGCCGAATGGGAGATCGCATCTCGGTACAGAGAGGCTGTGCGTGAGCGCGTGGGTATACGGTTCTGTGAAGAGCAAACACTCGGCTTTGAACCACAAGCGTTGCCTGTGTATTCGTCAGTATACCTGGAGCAGGATTTTACCTTCCCTGTCGCTTCTGCGGAGGAAGCCCGCTCCTTTGTAAAAGCTGCACCCGAGTTAACCCAGGCCAACTACGATGCGACCACTGACACATGGAATGTGACTCGAAGAGCTGGCTCCGAAATTCGTATCCCCCGACAAGCTCGCCTCAGCCGACATGTCGCAGGAATGGTGCCTCAAGGGTTTAACTTTGAGCGTTTTGGAATCCCCAAAGAGATGCTTGACCAAGTGGATCGGGTCAGTCTGTTTAATCTGGTGGCAACCGTAGATGCTTTTATTAGTGCCGGCCTCACTCCAGAAGAGCTGATGCAATGGGTGCATCCAGCACGTGTTGCAAACACACAAGGCTCTGGAATCGGTGGAATGCAAAGCCTGAAGCGATTGTATACAGACCATGTTCTGGGGCAAGAGCGACAGAGCGATGTCTTGCAAGAGACCTTAATCAATGTTGTCGCAGCGTATGTTGTACAAAGCTACGTTGGAAGCTATGGAGCGATGTCCCATCCCGTGGCTGCTTGTGCCACAGCTGCTGTCTCTCTCGAAGACGGCATGGACAAGATTCTCGCGGGCAAGGCTGACTTTGTTGTGTCTGGAGGCTACGATGATATCGGAGAAGCCGGTATGATCGGATTTGGTGATATGAACGCCACAGCAGACACAGACCAGATGCTGGCTATGGGGTTAGAGCCCTCACAGATCTCAAGAGCCAATGATGTGAGACGACGCGGCTTTGTAGAAGCACAAGGCGGTGGAACGATCTTGTTGGCCCGAGGTGATGTTGCCTTGCGTATGGGTCTACCTGTCCACGGAGTCCTCGGATACGCGGCCTCTTTTGGCGATGGAATACACAAATCGATCCCAGCACCAGGGATGGGTGCGCTGGCCTGTGCCATGGGAGGACAAGACTCGCCCTTGGCCCAAGCTTTACAGCGTTACGGAATGTCTGCGGATGATATCGCGATGGTCTACAAGCACGACACCTCAACCGCAGCCAATGACCCCAATGAGAATCAGCTTCATCACCGTATCCAAAAAGCCCTGGGCCGTACACCCGGCAATCCATTGTTTGTGGTGTCGCAAAAATCCCTCACAGGACACCCCAAAGGTGGAGCGGCGGCATGGCAAGCTATCGGCCTGTGCCAGTCCCTACAGACGGGCGTGATTCCTGGAAATCGCAACCTCGACAGCGTTGATGAGCAGATGAAGTCCTACACTCACATGGCATTCTCCAACCGCAGCTTGCATGTGGGTAAGAGAGGCTTGCGAGCAGGCCTTATCACCAGCCTGGGCTTTGGTCACGTCAGCGGTATCTCATTAATCCTGCATCCAGATACGTTTGTGTCTTTGCTCTCAGCAGAACAAAGACACACCTACCTGCAACAAGCACAACTTCGAAGCCAGCAGGGTCAGCGAGACTGGGCAGCCATTCAGATGGGACGCAAACAGGCCTTCACCAAACGATCGGAACGTCGCTTTGAGGCGGTAGATGGGACACCTGTACAAGCAGAAGAAGAGGCGCAGATGTTGTTGGACCCAGAAGCACGCCTGAATCAGTCTCAACGCTATATCCAATAGCCAAAACGGAAGTGAGCACACAGTAGAGTTCAGGTTGATAAGCGCAAAACGAGGCTATGAACTCAGGTTGATGAACGTAAGACGGAGTTTGGGTTGTTCAGCACAAGATGGAGTTTGGGTTGATGAACGTAAGACGGAGCCCTGCACTCAGGCTGGTGAGCACAAGATGGAGTTTTGATTGATGATTCTAGGTGTGGGAACAGACATCATCGATGTGCAGGCTTTTGCAGAGCAGTTGGCAGACAGAGCCTCTGTTTTTGTCGAAAACACCTTCACCATAGGTGAGCGTCGGGACGCCACACATCGACCGGGGAAACAGCCAGCTCGCCATTTCGCCGTGCGGTTTGCAGCCAAAGAGGCATTGATTAAAGCGTGGTCTAGTGCTATGTGGGGTCAACCGCCTGTCCTCCAACATGTCGATCTCCGGGAAATCGAGGTGGTGACGGATGTCTATCATCGTCCCACCTTGGACCTGCATGGTGATGTGAAACAGGCTTTACAGAACTTTGCACCTTTCCAAATCCATCTGTCTTTGAGTCATGATGGAAACTACGCAACAGCGTTTGTTGTATTGGAAAAGCTTGAAGAATAATTTAACAACCCCTCTCCTGCGTTCAAAGCTTGTCCTGTCGATTCTACTGGACCTGTGATCGGAAAGGGGTCTTCACTGGGCGGCGTTCCACGCCGACACTGATAAGAAGGCTTTCTGATGAGTCAACAGCAAGATTTTCACCGGGTTGCGATCCTCAACCGAGGAGAGCCCGCCATTCGATTCCTTCGCGCCTTGCGAGAGTATAACTTCGAACGAGGAACAGACATCAAGGCTGTCGCATTTTTCACCGAGCCCGACCAAGAGTCTCCCTTTGTCCGTCTCTCTGACGAGATGGTCTCTCTTGGCGCACCTTTGCGGGAGAGTTCATCGGGTCTTGTCAGCTCTTACTGTCATCATGATTTTGTGCTGCAATGCCTCAAGCAAGCTCACTGCGATGCGGTTTGGCCCGGTTGGGGCTTTGTGTCGGAAGACCCTATCTTTGTCGAGAAGCTAGAGCAAGCCGGGATCGTATTTCTCGGTCCCTCTTCCAAAGCCATGCATCAACTGGGCGATAAGATCGCATCCAAGCAGCTCGCTGAAGAGTGTGATGTTCCCCTGGCCCCTTGGCGTCTCATCAAGGACTCTGACACAGAACAGGACTTACACAAAGCCAGCAAAGCGGTTGGTTTCCCCTTGATGGTAAAAGCGTCAGCAGGCGGAGGCGGGCGTGGTATTCGCAAAGTAGACACTCCCGATCAGCTCTGGCCCGCGATCGAAAGTGTCCGGCAAGAAGTGGAGAAAGTGTTTGGACAGGGTGGCTTGTTTATTGAATCCTGCATTACCGGAGCCCGCCACATCGAAGTCCAGTTTGTTGTGGGAGCCAATGGCAAAGCCTTTGCTCCAGGGATCCGAGACTGCTCCATCCAACGTCGCAACCAAAAGGTGATCGAGGAGGCCCCCTCTCCGATCCTGCCTGATGCCATGGAACAACACCTGCGGACCTCCACGCTACAGCTTGTCGAAAAGGCCGGTTATCGTGGCGTAGGTACTGCCGAGTTCCTCTACAATCCTCAGCAAGACAAAGCTGCGTTTCTGGAGGTCAACTCTCGGCTCCAGGTCGAGCACACAGTCACAGAGGTACAAACGGGTTGTGACCTTGTCAAAGCCCAGATCGATATCGCCCGAGGGCTCCCCTGGCAAGAAGTCTCTACGATCGCAGACGGTCATGTTGTGGAAGTACGGCTAAACGCTGAGGACGCAGAGCGAGGATTTCAGCCAAGTCCCGGTACTCTTCGTGTCTTCCGAACTCCATCGGGACCAGGCATTCGCGTGGACAGCGGGGTGGCAGAAGGCCAGACGATCGCATCCGAATTTGACTCGATGATCGCAAAAGTCATCGCCTGGGCTCCCACAAGAAAGCAGGCCATTGCCCGCCTGGTTCGGGCATTGCAGGAGTTTCAGGTTGTGGTAGAGGATGGTGCGACCAACAAAGCCTTTTTACTACACTTGCTGGAAGCTCCCGAATTTGTAGAGGCCACAGCCGACACAAGCTGGCTGGATCGTGCTGTACTGGAAGGAAACATCCTTAAACCAGAGTGGGAGTTTGAAGCTCTGCTGCTCGCAGCCATTGTTGAGTGTCGGCTGCAATGGCATATGGCGGTTCAACAGTTTTTCACCCAGGTACCCAATGGTATCCCTCAGGATATCCCCGCCCCCCATGGGCTGCGTGTGAATCTCCGTTTACGCGGTAGCAGCTACACAATCGATGTATACTCTCTTGGGCAAGACAGATACCTGGTCGGTATGCCGGATGCCCTTCACTACGTTACGATGGAGCCGATCGACGCCTACGCCGCAGTGCTTCATATCGGCAACCGACGGCATCGCGCCCTCTATTCCTACGGTCGCACTGGAATTACCGTCGAGGTCGATGGAACCATGCATATGGTGGAGCGAGCTTCCGGTGGAGAGGCCAAAGCACCTGCCCCTGCTGTGGTCGTCCATATCGCTGTGGAAGAAGGGGACCAGGTCCAACCCGGCGATCTGTTGTGTACTCTCGAAGTCATGAAGATGGAGATGCTTGTTCAAGCCCAAGAAGCCGGACACGTTCGCATCATCTCTTGTAGCGTGAACGAACAAGTCCATGCAGGACAGACGTTGGTGGTCCTAGAACTCGAAGGTGATGGCTCCACGGAATCGACCACAGGAGCGACCTCTCCCAAGCCCGAACCACGTACCTGGGAGGCTCTCTTTGAAGAAGGCCAGCCCACACCCGAAAAGCTTGACCAATGGGATGAAGCACAGGCGCAAACCGCCATATCAGAGCTGGTGGAACAACTGCGCTCCATTTTTCTTGGCTTCGATGTGCCCGAAGAAATGGGTGCTCGATTGCTACAGCTTCTAGGCCAGGAGGTTGTCTTTACAGGGCTTCAACACCCAGAACGTTGGAAGCCTCTTGTCTACACCCACAAAGCTTTTGTCGATGTTGAATCACTGTTTGATCGCAACCTCTTACCACGCCCCAAAGAAGCTGTCGCTGTGAGCGCAGAGCTGGATTTCTACGAATTCTGTCGTCATCACCACCAGGGAGAAGA
>JALTMC010000327.1 GCA_027005175.1 Myxococcales bacterium | reverse complement strand
GGGGCGAGGACTTTGACCAGCGTGTGATCGAATGGCTTGTGTTTGGCTTCGCAAAAGATCACAAGATCGACCTGCGGCAAGATGTGATGACCTTTCAACGTTTGAAAGAAGCTGCGGAAAAGGCACGTATTGAACTGTCCTCTGAGCTGGAGACAGAAATCAATCTCCCTTTTTTGTTTACTGACGCCAACGGGGAGACATATCACCTGCAAAAGACTCTCACCCGTGAGAAACTCGAAGCCTTGACGGAAGATCTTATCGAGCGAACTATCGAAATCTGTCGCTCCACCCTGGAGCACGCACACCTCAAGGCTCAAGAGTTGAATGAAGTCATCTTGGTGGGTGGCATGACCCGAATGCCCAGAATTCAGGAGGCCGTCTCCGAGTCCTTTGGGCGTTCTGTGAACAACACGATTAATCCGGATGAATCCGTTGCATTGGGAGCTGCCCTACAGGGAGCTACATTGATGAGTGAGCGCTCTGATGTCTTGCTGCTCGATGTGACCCCTCACTCTCTCGGTATTATGATTGCAGGTGGCTTTTATCAAGTCTTGATCGAGAAAAATACGACGGTTCCCTGCTCACGAAGCCATGTCTTTACGACCGTTAAAGATTACCAGACTCAGGTTAAGATTCTTGTTTTGCAAGGAGAGTCTTCCCACGCTGAGGACAACGAATTGTTGGGCGAGGTGATGCTCGATAGCTTAACACCTGCTGCACGAGGAGAGGTTCAAATTGAAGTCACCTTTGCCATCTCGGCGGATGGTTTGGTGTCGGTGTCAGCGCGTGATATGGAATCCAATCAGGAACAATCGATTCAGGTGACAGCCACAAGCAACCTGACCGAAGAAGAAATGCAACGCATGATCGAAGATAATATCGATTATGCGTTGGCGTCCAAAACCAATGAAGAATTGGATCGTCAACGTCAGATCGCTGAATTGGATATGCAGAAGATCACAGATCTTTTGCCAGAAGTGGAAGAGATTGTAGCGAACTCTGCTTTTGGTCGGGATGCGATTCACAAAGCTCATGATATTCTGGAGCAAACCCAGACAGCCATTGATGAAGAAGACCTACAGGCTCTTGTGACTGCTTTGCCAGCCCTCCAACGAACCTGCAAGATCTTTCGTCAGATTGTGCAGCATCAGCAAGAGAAGAGGGCGTAACGTATGTCGGACCAGCGTGCTAACGTTGTTGCCTACATCGAAAAAGGACTGCATTGCTTTAGCATTGGCCAATTCGAAGAGGCGCGTTCTTTCTGGACCAAAGCACTCGAAATAGAGCCTCACAACGCCCAAGTCCTAGAGTTTTTGCAGTATGTCTCTCCCCAAGGATACTCCACACCTCCCGGTGGGACACCGATGCCTGCATCCCAGGACTCCGACCTCGAAGCTTTACCGCGCTATGGTGAGACAGGTTCTGGAACACAACCTGCTCCCAAACAAGCGTTGCGATGGAACTCTTGGTCATCCTCTCATCCCAACGAGCAACCTGGGGCATCGTACAATGAGGAGCTGTCAGATTCGCAACCCTTTGCCGATGCGCAAGAAGTTTGGCTTCCTCAAGAGGAGCGAGCCTCCCAGTGGAACTCCTCTGAAAAGAGTTCACCTTCTCAAGAACATCCTTTGTTCCATCAAGAAGGACAGCGTTCAGAGGGAGGATATTTCCCCGGACAGCCTGTTGGATCGAGGCATCCTTCCCAAAGAGAGCCCGCAAAGGCTGCTCAAGCAGGGTGGCTTAAACAAGGTCTGTATAACCAAAAACCTTCGCATGTGGAGCAACATCACGCTCATCATCCAGGGACTCCCGGGCGTGGGCAAAACAATCCAGATCTGTCCACACAGTTTTTGAAACCACTACCCGAACTTTCTGTAAATCCAAACGAATTGATGGACGAAAATACAATTCAGTCACCTGTTCCTTTGGATCCCGTTGGCTTTGGGAATTCTCAAGCTCCTCCTTCCTCCGTGGGTGCGTCTCTTTCTGGTTATAGCTCAGAGCATCATCAGATTTATGAAGAGGATCTTGCAGCTCCTGATGATGCTTTCTCTTCGGAGATTCCTCCGGGAGCCTTGCCTACACATGGGATGACAGGAAGTGGCAATGATGAGACGCAACACAACTTTGCCGGTCCCACGGATGATGGCATCGAGCAACCATCCTTTGCTTCTCATTGGAAACAGAATCGGCTGAAAACACAATTTTTTCAGCCTGTTGCTGCTCCTCTGGACAACTTCTTGCCCCCCGAAGAGGTTGGGTTGGATGCGTCTGGAGAGTTTCTTTCCGGACCCGCTGATGCTGATGCCTACTCCTATATGACTCCTGAGCCTCTTAGTGGTGCTTTGGAAGAGGTCCCTTTTTTTCAAGAAGAACCGCTTGGACCCCAACAAGAAGCTGCAGTCCATTTTCAGAAAGATGGCTCTTTTGCCACGATTGAACCTATCCAAAATGACTTGGAGCATCCATATCAAAACTATGGACAACAGGGTTGTGAGCCAAACACTCATTACGAGCCACAGCAGGGTTATGAGCAGCAACACACACAACAGGGTTATGAGCAGCAACACACACAGCAGGGTTATGAGCAGCAACACACGCAGCAGAATTATGGTTTCCATAAGGACCAGAGAGCCTATGCCAACACAGCAGACCACCCAAGCTATGGACAATCGATAGAGCCACAACCTCAAGACAATACTGTCGTTCATTCCGTTTTTGAGCCCTCGCAGGATCAAAACTATGGATACGCTGAGCAGCGAGTCCCTGAAGACAGTGGAGTGCAGTCTCACTTTTCTCATGACGATCTAGAGTTTTTGTTGGGAGACGAGCCCTCTCTTCCAGATGAATGGGAAGATGTTAATGAAGACGAGATCATGCAGCCACTCAGCGAAGACTCGTTGGAGTTGGTGTTTCAAGAAGATGGTGGGCGTGAAACTTCGACTCCTGTGGAGACGCGCACGATACTCAACCAGGAACCCGCTGCCTATGATGCCGGGACTCACTTAGAGCAGCCTCCTGTACCGATCCTGGGAGCGAATGATGCGACCCCTCCAGCGGGTGTTACAGCGTTTCAACCCGACAGACCTCCTGTTGTTGTTCGTCAATCCCAGGAGTCTCTAGCCGCTGTTGTGTCTGATGTTTCTCATGTTATTTCCACTGCGGATAGTGCCTTTGAGCCGATGACTGCGATGGAACCAGCTCTTGCTGAGACGATGACTGTCGAGCCCGTTTCTCAACGCACAGGTTCAACAGCAGAGCACCATGCGATCAATGTCTTTGACATGCCCACCTCTGCAAAGCAAACGTCAGAGCCTACCCATGACTCTGCGGTGGATGAAGAACTCTCCATCCTTTTAAGCGGTATCGAGGATCTTCTCGCAGAAGAAGACTTTATTGGAGCCAAAGAACTCCTTGATGTTGCCATTCTGCAAGCTCCCAAAAACTCCAAGATTAAGATCCTCTACGATCTTTGTGAAAAGAAGGTCTCGGAAATATTCCGAGAGGAGATTAAGTCCTTAGATGCGACCCCACGTCTGTGCATGGATATGAACACCGTTCTCAAGATGCGGCTCAATCATCGTGATGGCTATATCCTCTCTCAGGTCGATGGTCTGACCTCGATTGCAGACCTGCTCGCCATCAGTGGATTCGAAGAAGATGAACTCTTTCTCATTCTCGGACAACTTGCCCACCGTGAAGTGATCGAATGGGTTTAACCCATGCTGTGAAACCGAGTACAAAGCTTAACCATACGATCCATCGGTGTTTCATCTCATTTTCCCTCTTTCTCTTGTTTTGGTTGTTTGACGAACAGGTGGTGTTTTTTTGACACACTTTCAACCGGAGCAGTATGCTGAACCACTGAGACGTTTGTCTTGTCCTATGTTGAATCCATAGGCGTGGCTCGGCTCGTTTGGGATACTTTTGGTAAGCATATCATTCTTTTCTTCTTGTGACATCTTACATCTCCTTTGGAGTCGACCGAATGACTAGCAAACAACTCCTCTTTTTGGCGGGTCTTCTCGCTATCACGTGGGGGGTCGTGTGGTGGGTGTCGCATCAATCCACTGCCCCTCAAAACTACCGTTGGTTCGTCAAAAAAATTCCACAGCAGCGTGCTATCAATCAAAAGTTGGTGCAGCAAAATCAACACTTGCAGCGAAAGAGCATGGCCTTGCGCTATGACCATCGCACCATTGCACGTGAGATTCGTGATCAGTTGTCTCTTTCGAAAAAGGGTGAACTGATCATCTATCTGCCTCGCAATTAATAGAGAGGTTGCCCCAATCACCAGATTGTTTTCTTTCTCATTTCGACAACCTGAGTTGTTGTTACTTTTCATAGTATCGGAGAGGCCATGTCCGCTTATCTCTCCTCCATGAGGCATGCTGTTCAACACCCCCTGCTCTCGTGGGGAGCAGCCCTGACCCTGTGGTTGATGATCGCTTGGGGGATGTTTGATCACCAAAGCCAGTTGGCCTTACAGTGGGTCTTGCCTATCACTGGCATGATTCTTGTGTGGTTGGTCTGGGAAATGTATCGAGGTGTTGTTCGCTATTGGGCCTTGGAGAGCCATGGAGAGCGTTCCTATATGTCGTGGTTGGGGCTGGGTTTTGCCCTGTTGGGGGGCTGCGCTCTGATGTTACGCCTCACTGGTGGATTGTACTCTGCTTTTTATCCCATGTTTTACCTCGCTGTGGCTTTTTTGGCCAGCGTTGGAACAGCACGTCAAGGTGCGTATTGGTTCGGATATGCCTTGTTCTTGGAAGTTGCAGCGGTGGTTGCTAGCCTAGGTTACCATCCAAACGCGATTGGACGAGGTGCTTTGCATATCGGCTTTCTCGGATTGTTTGCCGGGTCACATCATATTTATTTGCATGGCTTGCTGTGGGATATGCGTCGATTGCGCAACCGCAAGCACAATTATGGCGATATGTCGGAGCGTGCTTCTCTACTGGAGGAGAGCCAGCCTAGCGTGGGCTTGACCTCCGCCTCTATTCAGTCTCTCGACTCCGAACGTCAAATCTTATTCTCTCTGCTTCGCGAAGGTTTGTCTGCTCATGGCTGTGCTCTGCTGTGGATTGATGAGGCTGACCAAACCTATGAAGTCATGCACATCGACACGCAAACCGATGACTTTGAGCTGGGACCCTTCTCGTTGCAGTCTGGAGCACCGGCCAGTCTCTTTCAGCGCGAGGACGCTGTCAGGATCTCTCGCTCCGGTGATTCTGGGATTCATCTGCCATATTATGGCCGCAGTGTCTCTGTTCGTGCCTGGATGGCTGTCCCTTTGCGTCAAAACAACAAGGTGCGAGGGGTTTTGTGCGCCGATCGTATCCACCGCACACCGTTTTCTGCCAGAGAGGAGTCGATGATGGAGGCGGTCTCCATTATCTTTGGCAGCGCGCTAGAGAGTCAGCGATCGTTCCTGGACTCCCGACATGAACCACAAAGCCTGATGCATCTCTATGAGGCAGGACAAAAGCTCAATCATGCCTATTCTGAAGCGGAGCTAGGGCATATCGCTTTGGAGCAGGCGCATAAGTTTGCTCCCTTTGACTGGGGCCTCATCTCTCGTTATGACCCATTTGAAAAAACACACACTGTCCTCGCGACTACCGAGGAGGCAGCCGGATTAATTCAACAAACATTTCCTGTGGAGGGTAGCCTGCTGGCTTTGTCCTTAAAGCATGGTTGTCCCTTGCCTGAGAAAGGTATCTTGCGTTCTGCTGCGCCTCTTCTGGCTACAGAGGACCCCGTTCTTCCTGAATATGCCAGTCTTTCCATCGTACCTTTACGGATTCGTGACGAGGCCAAAGGTTGTCTGGTGATGGCCTCTCGCGACCCTCAGATGTTTACCGATCTTGAGCGAGAGAAAAACCTTGGTACCATGGCTCATCATCTAGCCGCATTGCTCGATAACACTGGACATCAAAAGTACCGGGAAGAACTCTCTGAGCTGGACAGCTTGACCCAACTTCCAAATCATCGCTCGTTGATGGAGACACTGCAAAAGCGGTTTGAGACGGCTACAGAATACAACAAGCGAATGTCCGTGTTGATGATTGATATCGACCATTTTCAAGAATTGAACGCACGCTTTGGCTATGTTACAGGGGATCGTGTTTTGATTCAGGTTGCCCGATCCGTGCAAAAAATGGCTCGCGATATCGATATGGTCGCACGATATGGTGGTGATGAATTTATACTGGTCCTCGATGAAACATCCCGCTCCAATGCCCTTCGTGCCGCCGATCGCTTAATCTCTCGGATCTCACAGAAAGAGTTTTGTTCGGAAGGCGACAATCCAGAGATCTTCTCGATCACACTGTCTGTGGGTGTGGCGTCATTCCCTGATAGCTCAACGGAGCTTAGCAGCTTGTTGTTGGGCGCAGAAGACGCTTGTCTGCAAGCAAAGCAACGTGGTGGGCATCGTGCCATGTTGCACTCCTCTCCTGACAGCGGCTCTGCACACCAGGCCACACCCAGTGTGGCTGACTTAATGACCCAACCTCCCCCAGGTTGGGGTTGGGCTTCTTCTGCTCCTGTGCCTCAAGGACAACAGCAGAATCCTGGTGTCCTGGACCACCTCTCCCTCTTGGAAGCAGAGAAGATAGGACGTGAGCCCGTCTCTGTCTCAGGGATCCTGGAAGCTGTGGTTCAAAGCAACAGAACTCCCTCCCAAAAAGATCTTGTCGGAATTCCTGATGTGGACGCTATCCAAGCAGCATCCGACCTTACAGGTCTGCCCGAAGAACCACCTTACCCCGGCTCTGAATCGGAAGAATCTGTGCATCCCGACGCCGAGCCTGAAACTCACTTTCGTCAACCAGAGGATGCTCGTAAACAAACAGGTTCTTCGGGAGAACATGATTCCACAGCATGTTTACCCGAACATATGGAACTCTTACCATCCGATTCTTTACCCCATATGGAACCGTCACCTCTCGATACACCCAGCCCACACCACCCAGAAGGCTATCTCCCCCATCTTCCCGTCGATGGCCTCGAAGAACCTCCCTCCGCTCCTCACCCCCACAAACGTGACAAAAATCCCGAAAATTAAAATCACTTCCCTGCTTCATGTTTCTGTTTCTGGCATATTCTCAGTGAGTACCAATTCCTGTATATATGGTGTTTCTGGACAGGTCTGTAGGCTTGAGCCCTGTACGATACAACATGAATGGTTCTCGAAAGAGGATAGAAGGATGCTTTTTGTGCGAAGCTTGTTTTGGAAGAGAGGTTGGTGTTTCTTTGTGGTGTTGTTGGGCTTGGGCCTGATGGTAACATCGGTCTATGCGGGTCCATCCTTGTATGCCAAAAAGGGGGATGTCCAAATCGAAAATGCAGACTTCTCGGTGGCGTTGTGGCCTCGAAAGCATCTCTTAAATGTGGTGGCACAGTTGGATCTGGAAGGTCCACGGATTCCACAACAACTGCGTTTGTATCTTCCCCAACTGATTCGTTTAAAGAAAGTCGAGTTCTTGCGTGGTTTGCGTTGGCAAACGATCAAGTTTGTTCGTCGGTTGGAGAATGTAACTCTTTTTTTTCCCAAGAAGCCCGGCCAAACAACGAAGGTTCGTCTGCATTATTCTATAATCTTTGACAGTAGCAAAAACTATCTTTTTCGAGGGATCTTTTGTCAACTCAAGCCTGGGGATAGCTACTTTCTTTACGGTTGGTATCCGAGTTTACGGCCCTTTGCTGATCCTTTGTCGGGTCAGTTGCTGCGTGGTCATCGCTGGAAGTATCAGTTAACATTGGAGGTACCTTCACATGAAAGAGCTGTTTCAGCAGGACCTCTGTTGCGAACAGAGCGGGCTAAGAAAGGGCGCAAACGTTATGTTTTTGGTTCTTCTCCGATCAAGGAAGCAGCGCTCTTTTTTACTTCAGGGAAGTATTCCACCTATCGGTATATCTACAGTCGTGCGATGCAGGTTCGATTTTATTTGCATCGTCATGATAGTCGTCGCCATTTGAATTCATTGGGTAAAATGATTGAGCGAGCGGAACACTTCTATCGAAATTTATGGGGTGATCCAAGAGGACCTGCACCCATTAAAAAGAATGGTAAGAAGTCTCGGCACCCTCGCATTACATGGCAGCTAATCTCGTTTGGTGGTTCTGGTGCCCGAGGGTATCCCTTTACATTGCTCTTGGATCGACGTGAAGATTTTTTCAGCGGCAGACTGCACAAAGGCATTGATCGGTTGTTCTCGAAACGTCAGGTCTTGTTGCATGAGATGGCACATACGTGGTGGGGCAATGCTGTCACTGGAGTTGGGCGAGGCTCGATTTGGATGAACGAAGGTCTGGCCAACTACGCTTCCATTCGTGCCTTGGGAGAGTTGTATGGTAAGGCTGCTGAGATTACGGCGATTCGTCGCCACATTCAGTACTTTCTCGATGGAAGCGGCTCAGGGCACTTGTTGGAGCCCGGTGGCCTGGCACAGATGGCTCAACGCACCGCATATACCAAAGGAGCCCTGGTCTTCTTCGAGTTGGAGCGGTTGCTTACACGACCTGTGGTCGATCGTGGTTTGCGATACTTTTTTCAGAAATACCGAGGGAAATATGCAAATGTTCGAGGCTTACGTCGCTCTCTAGAGAAAGCTGCCAGACGGTCTCTAAAGCCTTTTTTCAAGCACTGGATTCATCGCAGTGGTCTGCCTGTGATCTCTCTTCAACAATCACTGCTGAAGAAAGGCAAAAAAGGCTACAAAGTGATCTTGGAGTTTCGCAACCGAGGTCCTGTGGATGGCATGGCACATGCGCGTGTTTGGGACTATCGCAAGTTTTACGACCTCTGGATTCGAGTTCCTGCAGGAAGTTCTCGTCGCTTTGTATGGACACACTCTCGGAAGATCCGACGGATTCAATACAACCCTGACAATATCATGTTGCATGGGTTTCGTTGGCGTAGCACTTTGCGCAAAGCCAATGCTTTGCGAAAAGACAAACGTTGGCAAAGAGCTTCCAAACTTTTTCGACAGTTGGTGGGTGCTTATCCAGAGCATGGGCATGCTCTCTACAGTTGGGGACGTTTGTTTGAGACCCGCCGCAGATGGGGCAAAGCGATTAAATTGTATCATCGTGCAGCTCGTGCAAAGCTCTCTTCTCGCACCCCAAACTGGGTTCCTTTGTGGGCGCGATTTCGGGAGGCATCCCTGCTCTATAAGCAGGGTCGAAACAAACAAGCCAAGAAGATCTTTAAGTCTCTGTTGCGTAGCGGCACCAATCCCTACGGACTTCACGAAAGGATTCGAGCCATCCTGAAAACAAAGTAAATTGCGTAGCGGCAGGGTTTCATGAAAGGGTTCGAGCCATCCTGAAAACAAAGTAAGTTGTGGAGCGGTTCCCATTCCTATGGATTTTACGAAAGGGTTCGAGTCATCCTGAAAACAAAGTAAGGAGGCTGGTTCGAGTGGGGGGGCATTCTATTGTACTTTGGTGAGTGGGAGTTGGGGGGAGAGGGTTTGGTTGGCTTCTGTGAGGGCTTCTTCGGAGCCAAGGACAACGACGTGACCGTGGTCACGAACGTTGTCGAGGGCGTCGGCAAAGTTGTGAAAGTCTTGGATGTTGGTGTTGAGGATTTCGTCACGGACTTTCTGTCGCTGTTCGGCTGTTTCGCCGAGGAGGTGACGGACCATGGAGGTGCGGCCTTTGGCGTCGGGGAGTTGGTAGCTATCGATGTCTCCGATGGTGCCGATAATACTGCGTGATAGTTCTTCGTGGTCGATGTCGAGTCGGCGGAGGAAATCTCCTGCTTTGTCGTAAGCGTCGAGGGTGTTGACGAGATTGGGGTCACGGTAAGACAAGAATGCGAAGACACCACTTCGTTTGTTGAACCCACACATACCGCCGTAGGCACCACCCTGCATTCGGACTTTATCCCAAAGCCAAGTTGTGCGCAGATGGTTGGTGATTACGGCCACAGAAGCGTGGTATTGGTAGCCATGGTCAAATAGATTCGTGCCTTTCCCCACATAGTTGACTTGTGCGGAGAGTGTCAGTCCCTCGTGGCTGGGGAGGGGTTGAGGGGTCCACGTTTGATGTACGACTTCCTTGGCGGGGAGGGTCTGAATCCAGTCTTGAAGTTGAGGGGAGGACTGCTTCCAGTTCTCGCGATCAAGAGTGACATTGCAGAACATGTGATTGCGATTGACAAGGCAATCGCGGATCCCTTCGAGACAATGAAGAACAGAGGGCCAATCGTTTTCAACCTGCTCCGCCAAGCGGCGTAGAAAAAAGAGCTGCTCCAGACCACCGGTTTGTTCCGACAACCAACTCGATGTGTCAAAGTGAGAGCGCAAGCGGGTATTGACGATACCGTGACCACCTGGAATCAAGCCTGCTTCTCGGTTGGCTTTGGAGCGCAGTACCATCTGGCGGAATCGATCTTTGTTGTCAAAATTGACGGTCAATAAGAGATCTTTAAAGATCGCGAGCATATCTTGGGTTTGACCTGTTGTGGACTTACCTCGCAAGATAAATTTGGCGATTCCTTGTGGGTCTCCGCTCTTGGACATATTAAAGGTGGAGGCTGATACTCCGCCTGTTTTGCGACGGATGCGTTGGGCCAATGTCACATCGTCTTCTGTCTGTGTGCCGATCTCCACCAACGCTCGACCAAAGAGGGGCATATAGGGAATCCACTCTTGGGGAAGGCTGTGCAGGTCAAAGCCAACATCCAGGTAGAGAATACCATTGGTGAATATATCGTGATACAGGATCTCGGAGCCTTCCAGCGGACTGACGTCGATGGGAAGTTCTTTGTTCTTGGGCTCCATATCCTCTAACTTGAGCATGGGAAGCTGGGCCAATAACTCCGGTGGATCGGGAGTCTCTTGAGCCAACTTCAGAGAGGCTGTATTCTCGACAATGGCTTGTTTTTCACTCTCTGTGAGGGCGGCCTGGATCGTGTCCAGTCGCAGCCGCTCTGCCTGCTCTGCTGTTTGACGCAGACCTTTCTTGGGCTCCAGGGTGATACGAACTCGGTGGGAGTTGTTGAGCAGGTGCTCTTGGAGTAAGTCAAGCAGCCAGCGACTGTTCTGCTCAAGTTGTGTTTTGACATACTTGAGGTGTGATTCATACGACATCGCTTCGATGGGATCTCTGTCATGTAGCCAACAGCTAAGTGTGTCGAGCATTAATGCCAAGCCGCGAGGATAGGAGCCTGTGTTGTTCTCACGTAGGCTAAACTCGACGGTGTTGAGGGCTGCCTCCAAAAGCTCCTGGGTGAACCCTTCGTCGGCGATCTTTTTCATGGTCTCGAAGATGAGCTTTTCCACCTTGTCTGCGTCTTTGGCTGCGATGCCTTTGAGGCCTACAGAGAATGTCATCTGTCGCAGGTAGCTGGACAAACCGCCACCTGTCAACTCTTCACCCAGGCCTGAGTCGATCAGAGTCTTGCGCAGGGGAGAAGCTGGCGTACTGACAAGCATATACGATAGCAGACTCAGCCCCATTTCGAGTTCGGGGGTGGCCTCTGGGAGAAGCCAAGTTAGGGTCAGCATAGTCTTTTTGGCATCATCTCCTTCTTCTTCACAATCGTAGTAGAAGGTGTGTGCTTGTGGCTTGGTCAGCTTGGATTGTAGTGCTATCGTAGAGTCCACCTCTTGGACCTCAAAGGGTTCCAAGTACTCCTCCAAGAGCTTTAAACGACGCTCAGGATTGTCATCACCGTAGAAAAAGATCCATGAATTGGACGGATGATAGTAGGTCTCATGAAACGATTTAAACTGTTCGTACGTCAGGTTGGGGATATCATCCGGGTCACCACCTGAGTCGACGCCATAGGTGTTCTCGGGAAACAATGTCTGGCGTACGTAGCGATAGAGTAGGCTATCTGGGCTGGAGTATACGCCCTTCATCTCGTTAAACACGATACCTTTGATGGTTAAAGGATCATCGATCTTATCGAGTTCGTAGTGCCAGCCTTCTTGGTGCAGTGTCTCGGGTGGAATCAGAGGATTGAACACAGCGTCCAAGTATACATCCGCAAGGTTGTACAGATCCTGCTCATTTTGACTGGCCACTGGATATGTCGTTTTATCCGGGTATGTCATGGCATTGAGGTAGGTGTTTAAGGAACCTTTGACCAACTCGATGAATGGCTCTTTGAGAGGGAATTTCTTGGAACCACACAGTACGGAGTGTTCCATAATATGAGGGATTCCGGTCGAGTCCTTCGGGGGAGTGCGGAAGGTTATTCCAAAGACCTTATTTTCGTCGTCATTCTCAACCGACATGATCCGAGCGCCGGTCTTTTTGTGTCGGTATATTTTGACCAGGCTGTTGATCTCTTCTACCTTCGCTTCCCGAACCAGTTCAAATCGTTCACTCATCTTACGTAGACACTCCATTCGTCGGCTATGAAAACAGTTTTTCTTCTGGGGGCTGGTATGCTGCTTTGAAAGACATGCCAGGGCAACAAGCGGGGAACATATCATATTTCAGGATCGAGGGATATGATGCTTTGTAAAGGAGTCCTCTCTTTGTCCAGGGGGTTGAGGAAACGGGCCTTTCCCCTTTCGTTCTATCCGCTCTCGTGCTAGTTCTTGTGTGCCCATTTTTGAAGAATTGATGAAGGACTCCATGATGACATCGACACAACATCTGATACCACCTGAAACTTTCTTACAAAAAACCGAAGAATGGGTTGTTTTGGACGCTCGCTCTCCCGGTGAGTTTGCCAAAGGACACATCCCTCACGCGATCAATGTCCCTCTGTTGCGAGATGAAGAACGGGCTGCTGTCGGCACCACCTACAAGAAACAGAGTCGTCAGGAGGCTGTCTTGTTGGGATGGGAGTTGGTTGGCCCTCGAATGCGAGAGATCGCTGAGACTCTTCTTAAACATGCTGAAAATGGGCCTCTCCTGATCTACTGTGCTCGGGGTGGTATGCGTAGCGGAATTCTTGCAAACATGGTCCAATATCTTGGACTACCGATCTCTCGTCTGGAAGGTGGCTACAAAGCCTTTCGCTCTTATATCCGCAGCTTGTGGGAGCAACCACACCAACCCGTTGTGATCCTTGGTGGTATGACAGGAACAGGCAAAACAGAATTTCTACATCATCTGGCAGAAGCGGGAGAGTCGATGCTGGATCTTGAAGGCTTGGCCAATCACAGAGGCTCAGCTTTTGGTGCCTACGGCCAACCTCCACAACCGACCCAGCAGATGTTTGAGAATCTTATCGGCTGGACTTGGTCAACCTTTCCTCCGGGCCAACCTGTTTGGATCGAAAGTGAAAGCATTCGCATTGGTAAAGTCAGAGTGCCGGACTCTTTGTGGGAGCGAATGAGGCCAGCTCCGGTGGTTGAACTGGTTGTCTCTATGAAAAAACGTATGGAGCGATTGCTTCGCGACTACGGTGACTTTGAATTCTCATTGCTGGCAGAGGCTGTCGAGAAAATTCGCAAACGCCTGGGCAACTCCTACGCAGACCAATCTCTCGCCGCCCTGGAGCAGGGAGAAATCAGTGCTTGCTTTGCTATCCTACTCGAACATTATTACGACCATTGCTACAAAAAGAGCCTCAGCCGCCGTGATACGGTACTTTCCGTTCCTGCTGATGGAGCGGATATATCCGGCATTGTCGAGCATATCAAGGCTGCTGGAAGACAACTTCTGGCAACTCCCTCGGAGGAACTTTCTGCGGAGATAGAATCCATGGACGCTGTTGCCTAGAGCTTGGAGCGTGTGGTAGCACACCGGTATCTAGGATGGAAATATTTAGGGCCATGATAGGAGGAATTGGAGGGGGCGGAAGAGTCGGGTTCGCCACTCTTTTTCGTTATGTTGTGCGCCTTGCTCGTGCCAATGCTGGAGGTTGAGAGAGAAGATATAGCCTTTGTCTACGAGTTTTTGTTTCATCGCATTGGTCTCGGTGAAGTTATCTTTGGGAGAGCCCGAGTCGATGTAGATCACGATGTTGCGTGGGTTCTCTTTTTTTACCATATCGATGAGGGTGGAACCTGGCTTGCCCCATCCAAAGGTACTGGACATTGCGCCGATACGGAAGAAGGTGTCAGCATGTTGGTACCCCAACCACAGTGAGATCAAGCCACCCAATGAGGAACCCAGGGTGCTGGTTTGACGTCGGTTGGGGAGGGTACGGTAGCGACCGTCGATCCAAGGCTTGACTTCGCGGAGTAAGAAGTCAGCGTACTCTTTGGCTTTGCCTCCCACCCGTTTTTTTCCAACTGTATCTTGGGTGTGAGTGTATTCCTCAAAACGTCCAGATGTATTGGCGATACCAACCACAATAACAGGTTGCATCTTGCCTGCTCCGGTAAGTTGTTTGACGCGACCATTCACGTCCCAACCACCTTGTGTTGCCTTGGGGTTGAATAGGTTTTGACCATCGTGCATATACAACACGGGGTAGCGCCATTTCAGGTTTTTGTAATAGTCAGGAGGTAGGTAGACATAGAGGGTTCGGTGGTTGTTCAGTTGGGTCGCAAAGAAGCCTTTGTGTTGATGAAGCTCTCCAAGCGTAGAACCTTCGGTACTTACAACAGAGTTTGTACCAAAGGAGGTGTACTCAAACGCACTGTTGGCGGGATCTTCGATCCATTGTCGTGTGCTGGATGAGTCGACAAACTTATAAGCATGTCGCCCTACAGGTAGGGTGACTTCAAGATGATAAAAGTCTGTTCCCTTGACCTGCGTCATGACCTGCTGGCTGGTAGACCATTGGTTGAAGGAGCCCGCTAGATAAACGGGTGCTTTGGCATTTTTCCAGCGCACAGCGAAGATCACCTTGCGCCCCTGTTTCCAGGGCAGTTTACCTGCATATGTCATGACTTGTAAAAATTGATTGATGCGGGCATCCTTTGCTATACTACTCGATAGCTTGGCCAGATCTGTGAGTAGAGTTCGATACAATTGTGAGCCACTCACTGGGGTGGGTTGTAGGGTATAGGTCTGTTGGAGAGGACGATAGATTATGGTAACTGTCCCATTGCGAGAGATGTCTGCAACGCTTGCTTTTCCACCAAACTTTACAACACCACCTTGTGGAAAGATTCCACGAGGTGCATACAGTACTCCGTATTTGCTCCACTTTCTACTTTGTCGTAACCCAAAAATCCACTGTATTGAGCCTTTTTGCACATAGAGATCGCCCTGGAATGTTCCATCCTTTTGTTTTGTTAGGGTGTAGATTTGGTTTGTCTTGCCATTCCAGGAACCCTCCAAGCGAACAGCTGTGGGCAGTTCTTCACGATAGATCGCAAAGCGAGACTTACTTAGATCGACTTCAAATCGATAGCGACCAGGGCGCAATAGTGACATTGAAAATGCACCCCTCGAAGCCTGGATCTTCCCTTGTATCGGCCATGTTGTTGAAGTGCTGGGTGTGGTTCCATAGTCGGGGTTTTTGTTGTTCAGGCGAAAGCGAATTTGATGACTTCCAGCCGGAACCACCAATGTCAGCTGCCACCGTTGTGACTGGCCTATGCGATCCATTAAACCACGTTGTGGATGGTTTTTTAGAAACGATGCCAACAACGACACCGCGCTGGCGTTTAAGCTTGGTGTTGTATCTGGGCTAATCTCTGAGACTTTTTCAGAAACAAATTCAAGAACTTTTTCTTGCTTGGGTCCATCGCTCCCTGTTGTTGGCTCTTCTGGTGTGGAACTGTCATACGCTTGTTGTGATTCCTCTGAAGAGCGCTCTTGGAGTGCTTCCCCTTTGGATTCGGATGTAGGCCCAACAGAACCTTCTGATGTTTGCGCTTCTTGGGAAGGTCGGTCTGTTGTGGAAGCCTCGTCTGTTGTGGGGGCCTCGTCTGTTGTGGGGGCCTCGTCTGTTGTGGAAGCATCTAGATTTTTGTCTGCAACTTGCTCTGATGCTTCTTCTGTGGAAGGTAATTCTCCTGAACAACCCCAACTCAAAGTAAAAAATAAAAGAAACAAACTTAGGATGCGAACCATTTTTGATAAACCTTGTGTGGGCTCCTGATAGCCTTTTGATGAAATAGAATCAATACCCACGAGATACGTAGCGAGATGCGTCGTTTGGCCTGCGCACCTTGGAATTCATTCCAAGGCTCCTGGTCTTTCAAGATCGTGATGGGTAGAAGTCCCTGTCGGGACTGACTCACTCTTTTTGTCGATACTGTGACGGATGAACAACAGTATGTCGGGACTGACTCACTCTTTTTATCGATACTGTGACGGATGAACAACAGTATCATGGCATCATGATTTCAGAGTCCCGGTAGGGACTTACCCCTTTTCAATATCGTTCAAGCCATCAGCCTGAGAATTCATTCTCAGGTGCTCGTTGCGCAACTCGTGGGCAATACGTCTATTTTGTTATACAAAGAATGGAAGATAGATAACAGAGAAATCCATTCAACCCCTCAAGTTAAGGAGTGGTAAAGGTTCTTTTGCTTGACAAATGTTCAGTTGTGGGTTATACACAACCTCTTTTCCCAATATCTTTACCGAGAATCGTGAAAATCCCCTTTCCGATCGCGGAAAGGGTAGAGTCTGCAATAAAGCGGTTTTGGAAGGATATCAACCTGCAGTGGAGGTTTTTTTCTGATGATTGGATATGTAACTCTTGGCACAAGCGATCTTGAACGAGCGGCGGCTTTTTACGACAAGATCTGTGCAGAATTTGGTGTGGGTCGAATGTTTGAGACGGAAACATTCATTGCTTGGGGGGCCGCTGGTGGCGGTGCTGGTGTCGGTTTGACCAAGCCCTTTGATGGCAACCCACCAACCGTTGGTAATGGTGTGATGGTTGCATTTCAGGCAGAGAACCAGGAACAGGTCGATAAGGTCTACAAACTAGCCATCGAACTCGGTGCACAAGACGAGGGGGAAGCTGGTCCACGTGGTAGCGGCGGATTCTATGCTGGCTATTTCCGCGATCCTGACGGTAACAAACTCAACGTCTTCTGTATGGGCTGAAACAGCCCTGTCATTCCTTTTCTTACGAGCAAACCCCTCTTGTGTCATGCCAACAACCCCCACTCCATCCGGACTTCGTCCTGTCGATTCTGCCGGACTCACGCTCGGGAGGGGGTTTCCACGCCCACAACTTAAAAGATCTTTGAACCTTTGAATCCAAAAAGACAGGTGTCTTAACGTATGTCTTGATCTAGGAAAGGATTGTGGTATCTTGGGTGGTAGTCTTCTCAACCAAGCTGTTGTATTCAGGAGTCCTCTTGCAGCAAGGGATCGAACTGCTGGCTCTGAGGGGTGTGAACGTGGAGAAGATGTAAGACCTGAAGTGACGCTATACATCACCCAGCTCACGCACCGCGATAGCTTGTGTGAACGTGGAGAAGATGTAAGACCTGAAGTGACTTGTAGTCAAAGGCAAACTTTGTTCACGCATCAAGTCAACAACAGATTGGAGCTTGTTTCCAATCTTGTGTAAGTTCTGCAGGACGGGAAACATAGAACTATCAAAGGAGCAGTGGATGTCTGGAGTTGATCGGTTGTTACGCAAAGCTGAAGAGGAGCTGGCGGAGGGCCGCCTGGATCTCGCGGCAGAACGCTTTGAGAAAGTGTTGTATGCGAATGATTCGAACGTCGGTGCGCTAGTGGGCATGGCTCGAATAGCGTTGGCCACCAACTCTTTTAAAGAAGCTCGCAAGTTTGCGGAGAAGGCTCTCTCGCACCATCCTGGACAGCCCGATGCGATGGTCTTTGGTGCGCTTGCGCTTGAAGCTCAGGGGCAACCTGAGCAAGCCTGGGAAGAGCTCTCTGCTGTACTTAAGGAGCATGATCAACACTTTCTGGCACTGTTTCACGCCGGTCGTTTGTCAGCAGCCAGAGGCGAGTTTGAAAATGCATTAAAGTTTCTCGATCGTGCCATCGATTTAAAAAGCGAAGACTATGATGTTCACAACCTGCGAGCTCTTGTGTTGGTAGAGTTGGGTGATCTTGGTGAAGCTATCGATGTTTTTCGTGATGCACTTGAAATCGAACCTCATCGGCTCGAAGGCTACTTTGGGTTGGCTGATGTCCTGACCATGGCGAATGAAATAGACCTGGCTGAGAAAGTGTTGGAAGAAGCCCGGAGAACTGTGGGAAATGATCCTGTGATTATGCAAAAGATCGCAGGTCTAGAGTTGTTTCGAGGCGATATCGAAGGAGCGCTTGGCCACGCTCGGAGAATTGCGAAGCAAGCACCAAAGAGTGTGCAAGCGTGGCTCAATCTTGGTATGCTTTTGCTGCTGAACAAAGATGTAGAGGGTGCGGAGAAAGCGTTGCTTCAGGCACGTGACGTTTCACCCGAACATTGGGAGCCTCATTATCAGTTGGGTTTGTTGTATGACGGTGTGGCGTTGGAGGAGCAGGCCATCGCATCTTATTCTGAGGCGACAAAGCTGGCACCGGAGCAATGGGAACCCCATAATAACCTCGGGTTGTTGTTGTTGGGTACAGACGATGCTGCCAAACATGCTCAGGCGGAGGAGTCTTTCCAAAAAGCCATAGAAGCCAGCGGAGCCAGTATCATCGGACCCTTCTTTAATCTGGCTCTGGCTCTCACCAAGCAGAACAAAACAGCCGAAGCACTTGCGTTGTGCAACAAGCTCCTCGAAGAAGAGTTAGATGACCATACTCGCGGGGAGTTAGAGCGCTTGCTCTCCGAACTGAAAGACTAACTGCCTTGGAAAGCTGGAGAAGTTTGTGGGGAGTTAGAGTGCTTGCTCTCTGAACGGAAAGACGAACTGCCTTGGAGAACTGGAGAAGTTTATGGGGAGTTAGAGTGCTTACTCTCTGAACGGAAAAACGAACTGCCTTGGAAAGCTGGAGAAGTTTATGGCATTCGAGTTTTGGAAATATCACGGACTTGGCAACGATTTTGTGTTGGTCGATGCAAGGGAGATCGACCCATCTCTCCGCACCGTTGAACTTGTACAGGCTGTCTGTGATCGTCATCGTGGTATCGGGGCTGATGGTATCCTCTGGCTCGAAGAATCAAAACGCGCTGACTTTCGTATGATCATCTCCAATGCAGACGGTAGCCAACCCGAGATGTGTGGCAATGGCTTGCGATGCTTCGCTCGCTACCTTTACGATCAGGGCTATACTTCGGACCTCTCTTTTGCTATCGAAACAGACCGTGGTGTACTGCGTTGTGAATTAGAAAAAGATGACACAGGTGGTATACGTAGAGTTCGTGTTGAGATGGGCGCACCCATGCTTGAATGCTCGACTGTTCCGATGCT
>JALTMC010000326.1:17691-19248 GCA_027005175.1 Myxococcales bacterium | reverse complement strand
CTATTTTGCGGGAAAAACGACGTCCTGAGCAGTGGTTATTTGCTTATATTCCAGAGGGTCGATTTTTTCCTCGTCAGCCTTCGGTTAGAAAAGCGGCAAAGAAACCGAGCAGGAAGGCGGTTAGGAAGGCAGCAAAGAAACCGAGCAGGAAGGCGGTTAGGAAGGCAGCAAAGAAACCGAGCAAGAAGGCGGTTAGGAAGGCAGCAAAGAAACCGAGCAAGAAGGCGGTTAGGAAGTGGAAGCCCACAAACTCAGTCTTTTCTCATGCGATCTTGCTCAATGGGGGCCAGAACTCACGGATAAACTTTTACTCGCACGTGTTGTATTTACGGATGATGCGTCAGGTTGTGAATGAGCTGGGTTTGGAAGGTGATGATGTTACGATTGTGACCTCTGATGGTAGCGATCCAAAGCCTGACCAAGCTATTTTGCGGGAAAAACGACGTCCTGAGCAGTGGTTGTTTGCTTATATTCCAGAGGGTCGATTTTTTCCTCGTCAGCCTTCGGTTATTAACACAGTCATCAAAGGGAAAACCCTGATTAAAGCCAAGCGAAAGGAGCTTCAAAAGCTAACTTCGACTTTGGCGAAGCGGGTTAAAAAGTCGAAGAAGCCCATTTTTCTGTTTGTGACAGACCATGGCTCAGCCAATCGAAAGTACAATCGAAAGCGTGTTCTAAAGCATCGAAACAATCGGATCTCTTTGTGGAATGAACACTGGAACGTAAAGCAGTTTCACAAGGCACTTCAGTCTTTTGGTCATCGTCGAGTGATCTCTGTGATGTCCCAATGTTTTTCGGGTAGTTTTATGTGGAGTATCTTCCGCAAACCGGGTCGATTTGGCGTACCTTTTGGTGACCGCTGTGGATTCTACGCAACGTTACCTGACCGTTTTGCGTATGGGTGTTTTCCTGAGACTCGTTTGAAAAAGCAAGTGGGGCATGCTTATCGCTTTATTCAGGCGATGCGGCATTCCCGTACGTTTGATGAAGCACACCGAGAGGTGCTACTCACTGATCTCACTCCTGATGTTCCTCATCGCAGCTCCGATGGCTATCTTTATGCGATGCTACGCAGGGATATGGACGATAATGATGCAAAGGCAGGAAAGCTTGTCGATAAGATTTTGACCAAATACAAAGACCAATCCTATCCTGGAATGAAGCAAGACTTGTCTCTGATCAGTGCGATTGCCAAGCGTTTTGGTTTGATCCGCCCGATGGGTCTCACGTCGTTGTTGAAGCAAAGAAAAGGTATCACCAAGCGGATGAAGTGGTGGATGCGTGTGGAGGGGCTGTGGCTCAATGTATACGCGACCGCTCGAAACTTTCATCTGAGGAAGGTCTACAAAGCGAATCCCAACTTGCGAGGGAACGTGAGAAGACTGCGTCGCAAACCCCTTAAGTTTTTCCGTGACTTGTACAAGAAACACAAAGAACTTCGCAAGAGCAAACCACTGATGGGATTAAAACTGAGCACCGTGACGTCGAAGGACTCCAATGGTTTATGCTCACACCCTCCACATCCTCCACATCCTCCACATCCTCCAACTGGTGCAC
>JALTMC010000326.1:0-17681 GCA_027005175.1 Myxococcales bacterium | reverse complement strand
GGTGAAGGCCGCATGCCCAATCAGGTTGCCCCGCAGAAGCCACGGACCAGAGCCAAGAGAAAGTCGGCTGCGTTTCAACGTTGGTCCGCCATCAAGACACTGACTGTGTTGCGCAGTGATTTTCTGACGTATGTTCAGGCGCGACCCCAACTCCTAAAACGCCTGCGTATGTTGTATCTGAAGAAGCGCGAGATGGCGGGACATGTCTTTATGATCAAATCTCAGCTGGCTGCGTTGAAGCGGATTGAGGTCCTGTTTTATCGCATTGCTGGTCGTCTTCTTGTTCAACACGATCCTCATCCCGATTTTCGTTCCTACCGCGAAGGTGTTAAGCGTCTGATCGCTTGCGAGACAACACCCTTAAGAAAGAATCTTGATCTCGTTAAACGTCGTCCCATCAAAGAGCTGAGTATCGGCTCGAAGCATCCTCCTTTGCCTTCCTGGTTTGGTATCTCTTTTCGACCTGTTCCGCCGAAGGAGCGTGGTGCTCTTCCCTCGGGTTCTGTTCAGGTCGAGGCGGTGTACTTGAACACCCCAGCCAAAGCCGCAGGAATGCGAGTGGGTGATATCGTTGTGGCGGTCAATCACAAACAACTTCGTGAACCTCACGAAATTCGTGAACGTGTGATGTTATCGCCGGCCAAGAAACCCACCCCGATGTTGGTGATTCGAGGGAAAAAACTATTGCGTCTTGCCGTTCCTCTGCGTCTACAAACCACACCTCCTGCCATGAAACTTCCTCCCTTGTTGGGTAAAGTTGTGCCCTCTCTGGGAACAGGTCGATTGTTGGCGAGCATGAAGACTGCGCCCCCCTACAGAACAAAAGGTACATTTCTGCTGTTCTTCTGGGCGACATGGTGTGGCCCATGCAAAGCTGCTCTGCCTACCATGAAGAAGTGGAAGGCAAGCTACGGAAAGTTGGGACTCAAGATCATTACCATCAGCAACGAAAAGCCTGATGTTATCAAGAAGTGGCTGGCAAGAGCGAACAATGCCTCACGAATGCCTTTCATCAATATTTACGACTTAAAACGTGTTTCTTTGTTTCGTGAATTCCGTATTCAGGGAACGCCGACGTTTGTGTTGATCCACAACGGCAAGGTTCGGTATGTTCATGTCGGTTTCCGTAAACTGCACAAAATGGAAAAAGCCATCGGAAAAGCGATGGCAAAGTAAAACCAAAACCAAATAAGTGGGTTTGGACCTGGCGTCATCGTTTGGGTCCTACCACCATTGTTTTGAGTCTCCGGCCATCGGTCCCTACCACCCTGCTCTCCACTTCCCAATTGATCTTTCCATTTATTTCATGCATATTGGAAACTATCTATTCTTCTGGTGTGTTCCAGTAGATAACAAGATTGTTTTGTTCTGAGGGGATGTATACCAGCTCTATTGGGCAGGAGTGAGTCTATGTATCGGAAAATCTTTCTTTCCAATCGCCGTATCCATATGTTGTTGGCTTTGATGTTGTTCAGCTTTGGGTGCTCTTCTTCCGGTTCTTCGGGTTGCAGTTGTGCCAAGCCCATTCCGGGAGGGTTTCCTGCTGCAAAGAAGATATCAAACATTGTGCAGCTCAAAATCACGAAACGCGGGACAGACTTTATTGGGAAGAATAACTCGCTGTTAATCAAACAGTTCCTTCCGAATGGCCTGACGTTTGACATCCCCCGGTCCAACAGCAGCAGTGTGGAAGTTTGTCGCAATCCTCCCTGCCGAATCCTTGGAAAAATTAACAAGCTTGATCTTGGGTTGGTCCCCAGCAACAAAGTTCGGGCGAGTTTGTGGCTCGATATCAAAACACAGCGGGATATGGAGGTTCGAGTCAAACAAAAAGTTGGATTCTTCAAAATTAGAGTGACTTGCAAGGTCTCTCTGAATATCAGAAACAAACGAATCACGAGTGACATCACACTGGGCACTCATAAGTTTAACAAAGGCCTAACTTTTGCAGTAGGACAGCCGTCTTTCTCTCTTTCCAGCAGCGACTTCAAAATCAAGGGCAAGATCCTTTGCAAAGTCGTCAATGTTTTGAAAGGTTTGTTCAAAGGCTTGATTGAGAAGCAGGCGAAAAAAGCGATCGGTAGTGCTCTCAGTGGATTTACCTGCATGAAGTGTAAGAAAGCTGCGGATTGTCCGAGTGGATCGAGTTGTTCGGGTGGTAAGTGTGTGCAGGGTGGAGCGTGTCTTCCCATTCCCATGGGGACCGAGGGGGCCATGGATATGTCTTCTCTGCTGTCTGGATTTGGGAACAAAAACAGCAGTGACCTACTCTTTGCAGCCTTCATGGGGGGGCGAGCCCAGGTCAAAACCAGCGGTATTGAACTCGGTATGCTCGGTGGTACGGACGCGAAAGATCATCCCTGTGTTGCCAAAAAACCATTCCCCAAAATGCCTGCTCCTGCGCTTCTACCCTTTTCTGGCACATCACCCAACGGCAAACCCTATATGGTGGGAATCGGGATCTCTGATGTGATGATGAAGAGCTTTGCACGCGATCTATATCGCAGCGGAGGACTGTGTCTGCGCCTTGATAGTTCGGCGAGTTCATCACTAGGGAGCGTCTTTTCCGCGCAAGGTATCGGTGCCCTCTTTACCTCTCTTACAACTCTTGTGGGATCGGAGAATCCCCCTCTTTACATTGGCTTGCGTCCCTCTGTTCCTCCTGTGATCGATATCGGAAAAGGAACAACAACGAAAGATGCCAAAGGCAAGACAGTGATTAAAGACCCCTTGTTGGAGCTTACAATCCCCGCACTCAACTTTGACTTTATGATGAAGTACCACGATCGTTGGATTCGATTGTTTACCTATCAATCTGATATCGTGTTGCCTTTGGTCTTGACGGTCAAACCTGGGAACAAGCTCGGATTGGTGATGGGTGAATTGGGCTCTGCGATGAAGAACCCCAAGGTCAAGAACTCTTATATCTTGGGTGAGAAGCCAGCCGATATCGCAACGACACTGTTTTCTACGTTGAAAGCTGTTCTTCCCTTGGCGGCAGGCTCTCTGGGGAACCAGGAGTTTGCTGTTCCTGCCCTGCAAGGCTTCAAATTGTCGATTACTGGGATTACGGGTGTCATCCCTCGGAAAGACAAACCCAATCGGTTTAAGTTTTTGGCATTGTTTGCCGATCTCGGTATCGCACCACCCTCCAAACCTCTCTTGCCTGAAGTCCAGATCGGAATGCGGCTGGTGCGTTTAAATGTGCCATCCCGCTTTTATCAAGATCTGCGAAACCATCGCCCACTTCACAAGTATCCTTCTGCCATTGTCGAACTTCAAGACCCCAGGTCGGATCGTGAATACTCCTTCCGTTTTAATGGTGGCATCTGGAGCCCTTATACCTCCGGTTCTCGCCATGTCCTTGAGAGTGCCCAGATGATGTTTCAAGGAAAACATCTCATCGAAGTGCGCTCCCGCTCTGCTCTTGTCCATGCTGCTGAAGATTTTGGTTTTGGTGAACTCGTTGTCCGGGTTGATTTTACACCGCCCCATGTGACCTTAAAGAAAGTGGACCGGGGCATCATGCCCATGGTGAAGGACAACATGACTCTTGCCAATGATCTGCGCACAGAGTATCGCTTTGGCCAAACCAACTGGCAATGGTTGTCTCCCGGCCAGTCCATCAACACGGTAGGGTTGGAGAATGGTACAGTTGTTCAAGTTCGTACAACAGACAAAGATGGAAATACAAAGATGTCTCAAATGACCATCCATCATCCGACCATCGATCGTCCAAAACCTCTCAACACAGCAAAACCAGTTGCTTCTGCACAGCGCCAGATACAAGCTCCCTCTACTCAAGAACCACAGCCCAAGGCTTTGGGCTGCTCCCAATGGAGTCTTGGTGGCTCTCTGAACGGATTGTTTTTGTTCTTAATTGGTTTTGGACTGTTCTTTTTGCGTCGTCGCAATGCTAGTGTACAATGGTGAGAGGTTTGTCTTTCCGTCGTGACGTTGCAACTTGTGCAGAACGATGTCGCAACCACAGATGGAGGTGCTGGCATGGACTCCGAATCCATCGTGGTGTCGCAACCGCAGATGGAGGCGTTGGCATGGACTCCGAATCCATCGTGATGTTGCAATCGGTATAAGGCTCTGACAGAATGGGTTCCTGGTGATATTGAACGGCCTTTGGCTCAATGGAAGGATCAAGCTCCGATGATGGTACGATGGCGTCTTTTGTGTTTGTTGTTAGTACTCGCTCTGATGCCTGAATTTGCAGGTTGCGGTGAAGCTGATGTCGGTCCCCCTCGACGCTTGGTCGATGGAGACGCTGATGGTGTCGCTAGCAAGAAGTTTTTTGGCCGGGATTGCAATGACGAAGACCCAAAGATCCCCACTGCGCTCGAAGTTCCTGCAGATGGTATCGATAACAACTGCAATGGCCAAAAAGATGAACTGAACGTTAAAATCGGGCACTGGCGTTTGTCTACCAACCCACAGCCAAAGGCCAAGTGGGACATCGATGTCTTCACAAATACCAAAACAGGCATACAGTATATCCGTTGTCTACAATTCCAATTTGTGCTGAAGAGTACTGTCAACAAGAAAAACTACAACATCACCCAGTGGCAGAGTGGGTTGCGTCCCACAGATATACCTATCGTTAATAACAAGTTCTCCTGGAAACTCGACCGCCCCGATGAGTCCGTTAAAATCTCGTTCTCAGGGACCTTTGTCCCATCCTCCAAAGAGAAGGGAATGTCGGCGAATGTTCGTGGGCAATTTATTCTCAGTGACACCGATCCGGAAGTCAAAGCTCCTCCTCTGCGACTGAACTTTCTCGGTCGATACCAGACCATCTCTCCCAAAGATGTTGCCTCTCAAGAGTTTTGTGGCCGTTGCTATGCGGGCGGTGTTTGCCCCTCCAACGCCAAAAAATAACCCGGTGTGAGGAGGGCTGTCCCCTTGCAACAAAGAAAACGAACCATGGGTTTACACAGATCCCATGTGGGGGTAAAACTCCCACTCTGAGGAGGAAAAAACGACTGAAGTCGTTTGAACATATTGGTTTTCCCGTAAGGGCAACGTGTTCGGAGTGCCCTTCAGGGCCGTTCGAAACCCTCAGTGTATGGGTTGCATACTCACGGATATGCAGGATATTTCGCGATTTTCATTTCTTGTAAAGGCTGTCAGGTTCCCGTATGAGGACCTATGATTTGCAAGAGTCTATCCGAAAGAAATGACTCATCTTGAAGGAGTGTAGGTTATGCGTAGACTTATTATGATGTTCTCTTTGGTTCTTTTTGTGGCTTGGAATCCTCTGTTCACGGGCTGTGGGCCTGGCTCTACGGATAAAGCATCGAAGGAAACTACGAGGAAGGAGCAAGTTGATGAGCCCGCTTCTTCGGCTCCAGATGAGCCCGCTTCTTCGGCTCCAGATGAGCCCGCTTCTTCGGCTCCAGATGAGCCCGCTTCTTCGGCTCCAGATGAGCCTGGGACGAAGCCTGATGCATCCACAGAACTTACTCCTGAATTAAAACCTGAGACTTCCACAGAGACAGCTCCTGAAGGTTCATCTGAGACGAAGCCCGAGGGTGGAGTTGCAGAGACGAAGCCTGAGGGTGGAGTTGCAGAGACGAAGCCCGAAGTTACGTCTGAAATGGGGCCTGAGGGAGGAGCTACGGATGGTGGCGTTGCTGTGGATGTGACCCCGGAGCGTGCGCCTGAGACTGTGGTCGAGTTTTCGGGAACAGGTCCCGATCCAAATGCAGCGGCTCAAATTAGAGCGATTCGTGCTGGAACACCTGGAAAAGTGGGTCAGGTTGCAGTGACGTATGTAAAGGCGAAACACGGTAACGATGGTGCAGGATTCTTTGTGCAGGCGACCCCGCTTGGACCTGCTTTGTTTGTGGCGATTGACCCCGCAACAACAACTCCTCTTGTTAAGCCGGGCCATATTATAACCTTCGAAGTGACCAAGATAAAAAGTTACAATACGAGTTCAAAGAGACTGGAAGTACAGGGGATCAAAGATCTAAAGGTTGTGAAAGGTGGCTACGATACTTCCAAGCTTGGGCAAGATATTACAACCAACAACGATGTCGTCAGTGCTCTCGGTTCTTACTCCGATGAACTCATCCGACTGGAGGGAAAAATTGCAAGTCCCTTTACTTCAGCAGGTACGGGATTTGTGTCTGGAAGGATCGAGACAAAGGGCGTGAAGGGGACTGAGATGCTACGGCTCCGTGTTCCCATTGCGGCCTCTGGAGGAAAGGCGTTGAGTGATACACTTGGTTTGGCTGTCGGGTGTTTCTTTTCAACCAAACTGATCCCCATGTGGCGGTTCGGTCAAGTCGCACAACCCTCTGCCTTTAAAGCACATGAGATTACCATCAAATCGTGCCCTGCGCCCAAACTGCTTAAAGCGGAAGCTGGGAGCGCAACAACAGTCGTTTTGACATTCTCTCGACCCATTGACAAAACGACCGTGAAAAGCAACGGCTCCGATTTCTTATTTGACAATGGCTTGAGTGCAACCAAAGCTGTGGTGGACGGAAACACCATTACTGTCACAACAACCACACAAGATGGGACCAAACTCTATACTGTGACCGCTTCTGCGGCCATTAAAGACAATCGGGGCAAAGTCCTTGACTCGACAGCACTCGCTGTCAAATTCAAAGGATACAACGCTTCTGCTGTTGTGTTGATTAATGAATTTAATAACAAGATCAAAGGTGGCTGTGACTTGGTAGAACTACGTGTCTCAAAAGGCGGCTCTATGAATGGCATCAGCTTGTACAACAAAAGCTCAAGAGTTGTGACCTTCTCGAACTTTGTGGTGAAAAAGAATGACATCTTTGTGGTGCACTTTGATGCGAAAGATACCAAGTGTGTTCCGTCTCAACCCAAGAATGAAACAACAAGTGTTAAAGAAGTTGCAAACTCCACTGTCCCTCAAAACTTCGATACCGCTTATGATTGGTACACCACAAATAGTGGCTTCTCTACAACGACAGGTGTTGTCTCCTTACGCGATGCGAAAGGTACCTATCTTGATGTCGTCTTTTTTACAAAGACGACCGGTACAACCGCTCGATCCACTCTTACCGCAGCGAACCTCGCGTTGAAAGCGAAGCAATGGACGGCAGCCTCTGGAACTGCTCCCGCTACGTATACCGATGCAAACTTTAAAACAGATGCTGCTGTTCATACGGCGGCAGGCTCGTCTGTGGCAAGCAACTCTGTACAACGAAAATCCAACACAGATACCAACTCGAAGAAAGACTGGACGGATGCAAACCCCTCAACCTGGGGTAAGAAGAATACCGGACAGACCGACTTCTAATAGAGTAAAGCGCAGATCTTGGATTCAATCTTGGTTTCGCAATGTTTCAACGATCTGTCGGATGGTGTCGAAGGTATAGCCTCGTCGTATGAGGAAGTCTTGCAGTTTCTTACGTCGCTTCATGGGGTTGGGTTCTTTGGCCAATCGGGCCCAGCGTTTCTCTGCGATGGGGAGAGCGACGTCATAGGGGCTCACTTCCTCTGCTGTGCATTCGATGGCCTGTTGGATATACTCTGAAGCGACTCCCTTGCGGCGAAGCTCTTGCTGGATCCTGCGGGGGCCATGGCCTTTGTTGCGAACTCGGCCACTCGCGTACTGTTTGGCAAAGTTTTCATCGTTGAGGTAACCCAACTCCAGAAAACGCTCGACCACGGCTTCTGCAATATGTGCCTCAAACCCTTTGCCTTGTAAGCGATCCCGAACTTCTTTTTCAGTCCTGGCCCGGGAGGCTAAATATTCAAGTGCAGAAAACTTGGCCTTGATTAAGTTGTCCGCATCCATCAACTCTCGCTGACGTTCGACAGTAAGAAATTGTCCCTTCTCTAGGGCGAATTGAGCAATCAGGTCTGTGTACAAGCCAAACGCAAACTCTCCTTCAATAAAGAGGGAGACTCGTTTGGTATCGCGAACTTGACCCTTAAAGTTTGTAATTTTTCCTGGTCTGAGAGTGAGTGGAGAAGGTTTCTCAAAGGATTTGCTTTTTTTGTACATCAAACCATCCTTTTGTGACTTGTTCTACGTCTCATCAGAAAAAAACTCTTATGTTATGGGCGTGGAAAGCCCTTCCCGATCGCGGGTCCGGCAGAATCGACAGGACGAAGTCCGGATGGGGTGGGGGTTGTTGGCCAAAACATCCTTCCAAAAGGAACAATAAAGCAAGGAAGTGTCATATCATGACATTGCCTTGCTCTTTTTTCACACAGGTTTGATTTGGTGTTGTGTGTAGCTATGAAAGCTCCAGGTGAGGACGATACTAACGGCGATGAGTCCAAGAGTAAATCCACACCAAATCCCATAGGACCGGACTGGGCTAAAAAACGCGAGATAGATCCCCAGGGGCATGGAGAATCCCCAGTGACAGAGGATGTTGACGCGCATGGACAGTTTGGTTTCACCGGCTCCTCGAAGGGCTCCCGCCAGAACGGTTTGTGTTCCGTCAAAGAGTTGGAAGACAGAGGCAAAGTACAAGAAGGGTATCGCGGCGGTGATCACATCGGGTGGTTTGGCAAAGAGCATTGCGATAGGACGAGCCCAGAAGACCAGACAAAATGCACTGCAAAACATAATGCTTAGACCTGCTAATACTCCGCTGAATCCGGCCTTTCTGGTGCCTATAGGATCTTCGCGACCGACTGCATAGCCCACGCGAACAGAGGTTGCGCTGGCTACACCCAGGCAGAGCGAGTAGGTAAAGGTCGCAACCTGCATCGCGACTTGATGTCCACCCATGATGGAGGGGCCAAACTTTGCCATAAGGACTGTTCCTATCGCGAACATTCCTCCTTCCGCAAGCATTTGAAAAGAGACCGGGTATCCCAACTCTACGATACGCCGTGTTCCTTTTTGAGTTGGGCCTCCTGTGCTTTGAGGGACTGGTATTTTTCGCAGCACCCACCACAGAATGAACATCTGTAATGTGGTGGACAGAGATGTGGCACACGCTGCTCCAAAAACACCCCAGCCATTAAATCCTATGGGTGGGATTCCCAACAGGAGGAGCCCCTTATCTCCAAGGGTGAGGAACATCGTTGTTGGGACATTAAATAGATTGGCGATAAGGGATGATACCAGGATCGGTCGAGTGATGGAGAGGGCCTGGAGGTACCCTCGTATGGCGAGATAGAAGTACAAAAAGAGCAGAGATGGGGTTCGACCGATGAGGTAGGAGAAGGCCGTGTTTTGGGTTGGTGTGTCTATCTTGAGGAGAGGAAGGGTGAGGAGTGTCGAAAAGATAAGAAGGGTAATGGGAATAACAATAATAACGGAGAGTACCAGGGCTTCGCGCAGGTGACGTCGGGCTGTTTCTGGTTTTTCCGCACCAATCGCCTGTGATGCGAGAGGGTCAAGTCCATGGAGGAGTCCAAAGCCCAACAGAGAGACAAGAAAGAAAAGAGACCCTCCAAGTCCTGTACCGGCCAACTCGATAGCACCCAGCCGACCCACCACTGCGGTATCGACAAGCCCCATGAAATGGTTTCCTGCATAGGCCGCCATTAAGGGGAGTGACAGGTGATAAGTGGCCTTCAAATCATGAAAAATTCCTTTGGATGAAGGAGGCATTCTCTCTTGGTCCTATGGTTGGGAAGGCGGAGGAAAATCGCTCTGTCTTTTGCGTTCGTCTGTCGGGACTCTCCGAACGAAACTCGGGACTCTACCAGAACTTTGCTTGTTTGTGGTATCTTTTATCCAGTGTTCTGGCCTCAAGCCCGTTGAGCGAGGACCTTACTCTGTGGGAGAGTGAAGTGAAGACACTTCATCTCTTGCTCTTTCTTACAGAGCCCGGACACAAATGTACCTCTTTCTCACGGAGCCAGGAGCTTGCTCACAAATGTACCTCTTTCACGGAGCCAGGAGCTTGCTCACAAATGTACCTGGTCAGGGTTTGTCGGTGAGCCCGGTTCGTACGCGAAACCAAGTACCAACGGGTCAGGGTTTGTCAGTGAGTCAGGCTGGTACGTGAAACCAAGTACCAACGGGTCAGGGTTTATCCGTGAGTCAGGCTGGTTCGCGAAACCAGGTACCAAGAACCCAAGGCAGGATTGTGGTCAAGGACCCCACCCCATCCGAACTTCGTCCTGTTGATTCTGCCGGGTCCGCGATCGGGAGGGGGTTTCCACGCCCACAACATAAGAGGTTTTTTTTGATGAATCGTTTGTTCTCTTTTCGGTGTGTTGTTGCCAGCTTTGTGCTCTGCACTGACTTGCTGGCATGGGGGGGGGGAGCGGAGGCAGCGCCTGCTTATTATACGCCACGACAGAAGCTGCGGTCTTTGCAGGTGGAAGTGGAGGAGCTTTACAGCGCGCGATTTGCTCTCAATGCCAAGGGCGTTCCCTCTGTTACCATCGGGGTGATGGAGGGGCAGAGGAGTGTGTCGTTTGTGCCTCTTCATCGTGTCACTGCCATCATCTATCAAGCGGATGGCAGCCCGCGTGCGATCTCCCTGAGCCGAGGGCGTCGGTATACGATCTCTCTTGTTCGAGGTCGACCTGCGTATGTTCGGTATGCGTTAGTTGCGTTTGAATTGCGTCGTTCGCGGTGGGGGCGTTGGGCCACCTTGGTCAAGCAGTGGAAGAAACTGGGGTATGCGATCCAATCCAGTTACACGGGGAGTGTCTTTGCGGTTCGTGGCAAGCTGTTCGATAACCGACGTCGGCTGGGGATTCTTTCCTATGCTTCCAGGGCTTTTCGAGCACGTCTGCAAGCCTCTCGTATCGCGGCTCGTGTGGGGCGTCCTGTCCAAGTGCATACTTTTGTACAACAGCGTCCCGAGGCGATGATGCGCCTCTCTGGGGCAGGGCGGTCGTTGTTCTCGAAAGATCTGATTCAAATTCGCTCAAATTACGGCGTCATTCGTGTGGATCGGGTGGAGTTTGGACGGGGCTACTCCTGGCATAAATTTAAACGTCGCTCCTTTCTCGGGTCTTTGCTTGTCGCGGTCGATCAAAGTGGTCGGTTGGCCCTTGTGAATCGCATCGACATGCCTGCCTATCTGGCGGGTTTGCTTGCGGCGGAGATGCCATTGCGTGCGCCTGTTGAGGCACTTAAGGCACAGTCCGTTTGTGCTCGCAATGAGATCCTGGCCAAGATTGGAACACGCCATCATGCCGACCCCTTCTTGTTTTGTGCACACACTCATTGCCAAGTTTATACAGGAGTGCATCGAGCCCATCGTCGGATTCAGAAGATCTTGCTCTCCACTCGTGGAGAAGTGATGGTGGATCGCGATGGCCAGCTAGCAGATGCTTCGTATAGTTCCGTTTGTGGTGGTCACACCGAGAACAATGAGAATGTATGGCGAAACTCTCCCCGTCCTGCCTTGCGCGGAAAGCTTGATGGCGGTACTGTCGCGGCAACATTTCGACATGGTATCAATGAGCAAAATATCCAGCAGTGGCTTCACTCACCGCCTCATTCGTATTGTCGCTCCGCTTCGCCCTTTGCGCGTCGTAAGTTTCGATGGACAAAGACGGTAAGGGCTAGATACCTGAATTCTCGTATCAACCAACGTTACCCTTTGGGTCATGTGACTGCGATTCGAGTCCTTCGTCGTGGGGTGAGTGGTCGTGCTTATGTGATCGAGCTTGTAGGACAGAAACGCTCTCTCAAAATTCGAGGGGAACTGCGCATCCGACGTTTGTTTGCGAACCTCAACAGCAGCATGTTTGTGGTGCGTGAGGTGAAGAATTCCGAGGGCAGAATTGTTGCGTGGCAGTTTACGGGGGGTGGATGGGGGCATGGTGTGGGGATGTGTCAGTATGGCGCGATCGGTCGAGCCAAAGAGGGCTCCAAATATCGGGCCATCCTCAACCATTATTTCTCGAATATCTCGATCGTGAAACTTTATCGATAACACTGTTGAAAACGTAGCATTCTACTCGTAAATACTGTATAACTCGTGACCGCAACTCGATGTTCAAGCCTGCTGTTCTCTTGGCTGAGTGATTGGAGGTCAACGACCCCCACCCAATCCGCTGTAGATTCTGCCGGACCCGCGAACGGGAGGGGGTTTCCACGCCCACAACATAAGAGGTTTTTTCTGATGAAGATGACACATAAAAATACAATATCGAATAAGGTGCTGTGGCTCCGACGTTTTGTAGGAATGTTTTTGTTCGTAACTCTCTTCGTTGGGGGAGTGGTCGGAGAAGCAGAGGCCAGCACTCCTCGGATCTTACGTCCGGGAACTCGTGCTGCCATGTACCAGGGGTCGCTTGGTCCTGTGGTCTCTGTGAATAATGGTAGTGTGGCCGGCTACCTTTCGAACGTGATCGGATTTCATTTCTCGGGCACCTCCTCTGGTCCTGCGCTTGGAGGTGTGTTGGACCTCACCTTCGCAACAGGCTTTGTGGAGTTTATTCTTGGTGGACGTTTTTGGTGGGATATTCCCATCGCTCATATGGCCATTTATGTTGCACCCTTTGTACAACCCGGTTTCGTGATAGGCTCTGCAAACGGAGCCTTTGTCGGATTTGACCTGCAGTTTGGGGCCGATCTCAGGGTTCTCTTGAACAACCGATTGATTCTTTCTTTGCGGCCGATCTCATTTGACCTTCAAATCCTTGGTACAGGGTTTGGCGTAGGGGTCGGATTCGCTATCCAGTTTATGCATTTGGGTGTGGGAGTTACCTTCTAACCTCAATGATTCGTGATATCCGTTGCGCGGGTCAGGAAAGTCACCTCTTTATTCCGGGAGTCAGAACAAGTCGGCATGACCAGTAAGAAACAAGAAGCAGCAAAAAAGAGACAAGAAACAGGCGATAAAAGCCCTGGGGTGACGGAGAACGCGGGGAGTGGTATCGACTCCATGGAGCAAGCACCTACAGAGCAGTGCTCTGAAGTATCTGTAGAGTCCGATGCCTCGGATACAGAGGTTGCTCCTCCTCCTCTCTCGGACGGCGGACGTTTGGGCTTTAAGGAGTGGTGGTCAGGAGCCTCAAGCACCACTGGAGACGGGCACCGAGACGGGTTGATTCAGCTCTTCTTAATTCTGGGTGCAGCCTTTGTGTATCTGCCCAATCTCAACTTTGGTTTGTGGGATTGTTGGGAGCCTCATTATGCAGAGGCAGCCCGGATGATGGTGGTTCGCAAAGACTGGCTTCATCCATTCTGGTCTTATGCTTATTTCCTCAGCAAACCGATCTTGATGTTTTGGTATATGGCTGCTTCCATGTCCATCTTTGGTGTGCACGAATGGGCCATTCGATTGCCATTTGTACTTCACGCCATTTTGCTGATCTGGTCTGTTTACTTTTTTATCTCTCGACTGTTCACACAACGTGCTGGCTTGATCTCTGCTATCGCTGTCGGAACAGCCCCACTGACGGTGTTCTTAGGGCGTCAATCGATCCCTGATATCCTCGTGACTACCTATGTCACCATGGCTCTTGGCTTCCTGGCGCTGGCTCTCTTTGGGCGGCGGGAGGAGCGAGAAACTGCCATGGAAAAAGGCGAGCTTCCCCGGCTTCATCTACCTTTTCTCTACCTGTTTTATGCTCTCTTAGGCCTGGCCCTGCTCGCGAAAGGTTTGCTCGGGGCTGGGCTTGTTGGAGTCGCGATTGTTGGTTATATCCTCTTGACCAACGATTGGCGTCTGCTGCTTCGTATGCGCTTGTTTACGGGCCTTCTTGTTACCTTTGCCATTGCGCTTCCCTGGTATCTTCACATGTTGACCTTTCCCGGGCGAAACATCGACGATGGAAAGACTTTCTTTAAACGCTTCATCCTTCACGACAACTTCTACCGACTGTTTCGCGGTGTGCATGGAGGGAGCGGTCACTTTGCTTATTTTATCCGCCAACTGGGCTACGCCATGGGGGTCTGGGTTGGTATCGTACCGATCGCTGCCGTCTCTATCGGGCGTTGGAAACGAGCCTATCCTGACTTGCATGAACGACTGCACCGCTTTCTTTTTGCGTGGTGGTTTTTCTTGTTTTTGTTCTTTTCCTTCTCTCAGACGAAGTTTCATCACTATGTCTTTCCTCTTGTCCCGATTAGCGGGATCTTGGTGGGGATCTGGCTCGATAGGTTTCTGAAGGAAGAGCGCAATCCACTGTATGACCTCGCCATCCTACTTGCAGGAGTGGTCTTTCTTGTGGTGGTGCGCGATGTCTTGCGGAATCCACACCATCTTATCAACATGTTTGTTTACAAATACTCTCGTCCTTATCCCTGGTCCGATGGGATGTATCTTTTTGGCAATGCATGGCACTTCTCCCAAATCAAAATTCCCGGCTTAATCACCATCTTTATGAAACGTCCTGTGGCTCCTTTTGCGATGCATAATACGATGGCATTTCTGACCTTCACTGCGTTTGCTTTTTATCTGGTCAGCTTTCTTAAATTCTTTCATCGACGGACGGTCGTTGGCGGCTTGGCTGTGGTTGCTATTCTTTGGTCTGGCCTGAATGCCCAACACTGGATGCCTACATTGGCGAACCATTGGAGTCAACGCGGTCTCTTTGAGACTTTGAAGAAAGACAGCCCTCTGTGGCGAAGGCTTCTCAAGAACCCATTGGCCGATGCGCTGCAAGAGAAAGTACCGGATGAGCCTTTGTTTGCGTTCCGAATGAATTGGCGTGGGGAGAAGTTTTATTCTCGCAACAGAGACATCCAGATTATGGGGAAGAAGTCTTACGGTCGGATGTATGACGCCTTAACTCGTTATCGCAAACCGGGGCGACCTGTATACTTTCTCATCGAAGCGACACGTATGAAGGAACTTCGTCGAGCGGTTGGGTACTATGATGCCAAACGCTTGCGAGTGATCGACAGGAGCAACAACAAATACAGGCTTGTGAAGTTACTCCCGAAACCACCAAACGAGACTCAAAGTAATTACCAACTCAAACTGGATAGCCGCACCCGAAAGAGATATGATGATTGGAATGAGAGACGCCGTCGCAAACGCCGTCGCAAGCGGAGGAATCGCTATAAGAAGAAACGCAAGCGAAGGAATCACTACAAGAGCCGACGCAAGCGAAGGAATCACTACAAGAGTCGGCGCAAGCGAAGGAAGCCTTCTCTTACACATGACAAGAAGAAGCTCTTTCAAACGAAGAAACACACCCAGAAGCGCACGAAACAGTATGGCGTTTCTACATCACGTCCAAGCCAAAGGTAGGCTCTTTCGACCCGACTTTGACAGTGCCTGGGTACACATTCTCAGATTCTTCTTGCAGTTCAGGTGTTTACACGAATCTCAAAAAAGGGTGTGTATCTAGGTTTTTAGAAGTCATCGAGGATTGTTGGGGATTCTTGATTTTTAAGAATCTCAAACTTTTTGAGATCTACGAATGGGACACGAATAGCAGAAGATTATTTATGTTTTACCATGGATTGTTCTCACTGACTTCTTTTGTGGTAGGATGTTGATCTACTCTACTTGTATGAAATTACAGATGATCTGTGATGGATGGTTTGTTGTGACAATTCGGAATACTGTTCTGGCTGGAAGATATAAGTTGGTTCGAGTTTCTTGTGAAGTGGACACAGAACTCTTGAAGGTTACCCGTTTGTAGGTTGGTTCTTGATACTGTAACCTTTCTTGTTCTCCATTCGTGTCTTATTGGGTGGGTCTTGTCCATTCAACATGAGAGCCTGCGGTGGCGATTGATGAAGCGTTGGATGGTCTCGACAGATCCGTGTCGATCACAACATCGAGTGGTGAGTCGGCGGGCAAAGTCGAGGGTGGATGGGGTTGGGGAATCGCCGAGGAGAAAGCAGACATATTGTGCGAGGGAAGGATCTCTTGATTGGATCTCATCGAGTATTTCGAAGGTATCTTCCACACTCGCTTCTAAATCGCACAGCACCATGGCAAAGTCGGGGTGGGCACTTAAGAGGTCCATCGCTTCATGGATAGAAGGAGCGAGAAAGACATCAAATTGACGTTGCAGGGCACGCCTCATGGAACGAGCGTAGATCATATCGCTGCTGAGGATGATCACAGAGTTGAAGTTGGAGGTTGAGAGGTTGTGGAGTGAGTCTGTGCTTTCGATAGCAGGCAATTCAAGTGGTCCCACCTGTTCGAAGCTATGAGGGGTTCCGTTGTCTGTTTGTTCGAGGAAGTTGTTCTCCTCAAACATAATAGGTAGGTACAACGTGAGTGTGACCTCATTGTCTTGGGTGGCTATATTTAGGCTGCCTTGGTGCTCTTCAAAGACCTGTTTGACAAAGAGGTATTCTTCCTCGTTGGAGGCACTTGACAGTTTGATCTCAGAGGCCGTGGGGTAGTGGATACAGAAGTAGATCTCATCTCCTTCTTCCCCTGTCTCCATATGTATTTGTGGGGTTGATGCGAGGGCGTCAACATGTTGTAACACAGAGAGAAAAAGGACGAGAAAGGCTTGCTGCAAACGACTGCGATTTCCGTACAGGGGAGCACTGTGGCAGCTCTCCAATTGGAATTGAATGTGTTTGCTATTAAAGAGCATAGACATCACTGGCTGTATCAGGGCGGCGAGCTGAAACTGCTCTTGATTGGGTTTCGTTTGGCGCAGCTCTGTTAGCAAGTTGAGATAGTAGCGGAGTTGGAAGAGGCCTGAGGATGTATCTTGCAGTACGAGATCCATATCTGCCTGAATATCGGGGATGTCATTGCGTTGATCAAAGCTTGTGATGCGTTGAATGGCCTCTTCGGAAGCATAGAGCTTGATCTCGTCGAGGTAGTAATCCATCGCCGATGATATGCGTTGCTGGTATGTGCGCAGGGCATCGATATTGTGCTGCATTGTAGCAACAATGGGGTTGCTTTCGCTCAGGAAAGAGCGGCTCATATGGAGTGCCGTTAGCAGAGAAGGAGGGAACAAAGACAACCTCTGGTGATGATAGGATAGGCTGTCTTGTAAATTTAATAATGTGCTACCTGTTTGGTATATCCGGCGAAGCTGCATTCCTAAAAGATGGAGCAGATCCACATCCCATTGCGAGAAGTGATTGGGGATATCGCTTTGCAACACAACCATCCAATGAAGTGGCTTTTTCTCGTGCAGTGGGATCATGCAGCGATGTGTATACTCGCTCGTTGTTTCACTTTGTGTGGGTAGGGCTGCGTTTGCAGAGGAGCCATTGCTGGGCAATGCTGCTGTGGGAGACGGCAGCTCTGTGGATATCTGGTGTGCCAGACCTTCGATCTGAGGGGATGTATAGGTTGAGGAGCCTGCCCACAAACTTCCTGTCAGCGTCGCCTCCTCTCCTTCTCGAAGCTCTCCTTCCAGACCCAACCAGGCCTGATGGTATACATCGCGTTGCGTGTCCATTTGTACAATGTATGTGCTGCTAACACCAGGCAACTTCGTTGTTGCTCGTAGAACCTGGATGTTGAGGTCTCGGGGACTGGGAGCGACGATCGAGTCTATTTGAGCAAGAACACGAGAGACGTGTGCAGCCGTCAATGGTAATGGAGTTTGGGCATCCTTCGACATGTAAATTCCTCTTCGGGAAAAAATGTATTCCAACTCTAAAGTCTAACTTCTCTTTTGGTACCTGCACCTATGTATGCTAAGTAGGGCTTGAATCGGACTATAACACACTTGAGCCTGAAGTTTTGAGTCAAACTATAACTCATTGAAGGAAAAAACAGGGACCACAAAAAGGGACCCCTGTAAAATCCTGAGATTTTGAGTCAAACTATAACTCATTGAAGGTCGGAAACAAATTTCTTTGAGTT
>JALTMC010000325.1 GCA_027005175.1 Myxococcales bacterium | reverse complement strand
TATGATATCTCCGTGTTCTTGATAGATCTCTCGAATCACGGAAGTGACTGCTTTGTGTAAGTCTTTCGCGGACTCTAGCTTGTCTGCGATAAAGTCGAGGGATTCAGCAACAATCGTGTTGAGGATGGTGAGCGGCCCTGCAATCGATTGATTCGAGCCTACTGCACGAAACTCAAATTTATTTCCTGTGAATGCAAAGGGGCTGGTGCGATTCCGATCCCCCGAATCTTTGGGGAGAGGGGGAAGAGTTTTCACTCCCAGGTTCAAGACCCCCCCTTTTTCAGAGGAAGTCTCTTCTCCCTTTTGAATCTGCTCAAAGATGGCTGTGAGCTGCTCTCCCAGGAAAATGGATAAGATCGCAGGGGGAGCTTCGTTGGCACCGAGGCGGTGGTCATTTCCTGCGGAAGCAACGACCGCACGGAGTAGCTTGGGGTATTTGCTCACCGCACGAATGACAGCACTGCAAAAGACGAGAAAGCGAATGTTGTTGTGAGGAGTTTCTCCTGGCTCTAGGAGGTTGCCCACATGAGCATTGCCCATGGAGAAGTTGACATGCTTTCCCGAACCATTCACGCCAGCAAAAGGTTTCTCGTGCATCAAACAAACCAGCCCATGTCGCTCTGCTATTTTTTTCAGGGTCGCCATAACGATTTGTTGGTGGTCTGTTGCGATATTGGCATTTTCAAAGACCGGAGCGAGTTCGTATTGACCGGGTGCTACTTCGTTATGACGTGTTTTGACAGGAACCCCAAGCTTGAGTAATTCCCGCTCACTTTCCAACATATAGCTCATCACACGTTCGTTGATCGCGCCAAAATAGTGGTCATCAAACTCTTGGCCTTTGGGGGGAGGTGCGCCAAACAGGGTGCGATTGGCTGTGAGTAAGTCTGGTCGAGCGTGATAGAAGTGGCGATCAATCAAAAAGTACTCTTGCTCTGCACCCGCTGTGGAAGACACGATACGATCGCTGTCGTCCCCGAACAAAGAGAGAACACGTCGGGCTTGTTTGTCGAGGGCCTGCATGGAGCGAAGCAAAGGAGTCTTTTTGTCAAGAGCTTCTCCTGTCCATGAGACAAACGCAGTGGGAATGCAAAGCGTCGAGCCATTAAGGCTCTCCATAATATAAGCCGGACTGGTGACATCCCATGCTGTATAGCCCCTTGCCTCAAAGGTTTGGCGTATACCTCCTGTGGGAAAACTCGAACCGTCTGGCTCACTTTGAATCAGCTGCTCTCCACTGAATTCGGTCACGGCCAAACCACCGGAGTCTGGCGTTAGGAAGCTGTCGTGCTTTTCTGCTGTAAGGCCCGTCAAGGGGTAAAATACATGAGTGTAGTGGGTGGCTCCTTTGGAGATAGCCCACTCTTTCATCGCAGAGGCAACCGCATCTGCTGTTGTAGAGTCCAGGCTCTCACCTTTCTTGATGGTCCTTACCAGCGACTTAAAGACTCCCTTAGGCAGTCGCTTTTGCATCTCTACCAAACTGAAAACATTCGCATTAAATAGCTCGTGCTCCTGTCGCTCTCTCTCTCCCGGTGATTCCGTTCCGACCTCTTGTTCTGTAATGGTCGAAATAGCCTGCCAACGTATCAGATTTCCAGACATCACCTATCCTCCAAGAAAGATCATACAGGGTTTACTTTCAAACGAAATCGAAGAAAAGAGAAGCAACATGACGCGGACTTATACACGATCCTGGAGGAAAACAAAATGACCTCTGGCCTTCAGGCCGGTTTTGTTGCGTCGAACCCTCCTGCCACTCTCATCGTTAGAAGCTTGCTTGTAGGTTGGAAGCTTGCTTGTGGTTGGGAGCTTGCTTGTGGTTGTATGTAGGGAGAAGGCATATCTTGTTCTGAACGATGATGTGGGGTGTGGGATGGTATGAGTGGTTGACAGGGGGGCTGTGTGGCTGAAAAGATGATCATCTCTATGGTTCAAGTCATCTTTTCATCTTACAACGTAAAGGAAATCGCTATGGGGCGTTTACAAGATAAAGTTGCAGTGATTACAGGTGGTGCGTCTGGGATTGGTAAGGCGGCTGCACAGATGTTTGTGAAGGAAGGTGCTCAAGTTGTGATCTCTGACATCGATACGCGCAGAGGGAAGAAAGCTGCTGCTGCTCTTGGGGATTCGGCTATCTTTGTGGAGCACAATGTTGCTGTGGAGGAGGACTGGGAGCGTGTGGTCGAAGCCACGCAGGAAGCCTTTGGCGGCTGGGACATCCTTCTGAATAATGCAGGGCTTGGTATCCTGAAGGATATCGAAGAGGTCTCGTTAGAGGAGTGGCGATTTGTTCATTCGGTCACATTGGACGGTGTTTTTCTTGGGTGCAAATATGCCGTTCAGGCGATGAAAGAAACAGGAGGTGGCTCGATTGTAAACCTATCTTCGATTGCCGGGCTTCGTGGAACACCCGAGATGGTCGCTTATGGTACTTCCAAGGGGGGTGTTCGTATGCTGACCAAGACAGTGGCATTGCATTGTGCTCGCAAAGGATACAATATCCGATGCAATTCTGTCCATCCTTCCTTTATCGATACCCCCATGGTTGAGAAGATGATTATGATGAGTCCAGATCCCGATAAGATGGAGAAGTTTGTCCATACGTTGGCTCCCCTTCGTCGAATGGGAGAGGCTGAGGAGGTCGCATACATGCTTGTTTATCTCTCCTCGGATGAATCCGCCTTTGTCACAGGCACGGAGATGATTATTGACGGTGGTATTACAGCTCGTTAGATGATTATTGACGGTGGTATTACAGCTCGTTAGATGATTATTGACGGTGGTATTACAGCTCGTTAAGTGGGACCAGGGCCGTCGGGATACATGCCTCCATATCTCGTGCCCATTTGATTCCCATACGACACTCAGGTAAAACAGAGTGAGCGTTTGCTGCTTTTTCATGTTACGCTTGGACCGAACTCGCTCTTGGATTTCGGTTGTATCAAGGAGTCTTTGATGAGTGATAATACATTCGAGTTTCAGGCAGATGATGGTTTTGCGTTAAATTGCTTCCAATGGTTCCCTGAAGATACATCCTCTTTGAAAGGTGTTCTTCTTTTCTCCCATGGTTTGGCTGAGCACGCTGCTCGGTATGAGAGGCTGGCTCACAAACTCAATGATGCTGGGTATGGTGTATACGCTCACGATCAACGAGGTCATGGACGATCGATTTCAAAGCCAAAAGAGTTGGGATTCTACAGTGAATCCGACGGATGGAATAAGCTTATCAACGATCTCCTTTCGCTCAACCAATATATCGCAAAAAAACACCCTGATGTGCCCATCTTCTTGTTGGGTCACAGCATGGGCTCGATGATCTCTCAAGAGTACATCATCCGACATGGAGATACCGTTCGTGGGGCCGTTCTTTCTGCCAGTATTGATGATGCTGGTGCCTTGCGACATATCGGTCTTTTGATTGCTCGACTTGAACGTTGGAGGATGGGCGCCTATGGAAGAAGTAAAATTCTCAATGCTATGAGCTTTGGTGATTACAGTAAGCCATTTAAACCCAACCGCACCGAATTCGATTGGTTGTCTCGGGATGAGGCTGAGGTCGATAAGTATGTGGCTGATCCTCTGTGTGGCTTTATCGCCACAACCCAACTGTGGATCGATTTCTTGATCGGTATTGGTGAGTTTACCAAGCCAAAACGTCGAGCCCTGGTTCGCAATGATTTGCCCCTGTATCTCCTGACGGGCTCCATGGACCCAGTCACTCGTATGGGCAAAGCTGTAACAGGTCTGGAAGCCGCCTATCGAAAGGGTGGTGTGAAGGGTATTACTGTCAAGATCTATCCCGACGCTCGCCATGAATGCTTCAACGAGATCAATCGAGATGAAGTCACGCAAGATCTCATCGACTGGCTCGATCGAGTTCTTGGATGATTATGTAAAACCCACCCAAACGACAACTTGTTGTGTGGAGCCAATGGGAAGGTCATGTGTTTTTGGTTTTTTGTGATGATTAAGACGTGAGGTATGTATGTTTCGCTGGATTCGGATAGGACTATTGGGAGTTTTTGTCTTACTCAGCGTGAGCTGGTGGGGGGGAATCGCTTCTGCACAAGAACTCGACTTTCGTCAACGGTATGTGCGTGGAAAGTTATTGTATCAACGCAAGATGTATGCGGATGCTATCAATGAACTTAAAAAGGCGAGCTATACTGCCAGAGGTCGCTTGTACTTCGGTGTTTACTACTACATGGCCTTGTCCTACTTTTGGCTTCCCGATATCCACTTGGCCCACAAGTCATTGCAGACAGCAAAACGCTTAGGGAGACGTTCTTCTCAAAAGTTGGCCGTTCGACAGCTTTATGCTCGAATCGAGCAGTTGTATGGGAGGATCACTCTTGTACCTCAAGTTGATCCTGATGATGTGGGGCGATTGAGAATCTCTCTCAAACCCAAGATCGCCTTCAGCAACAAACACAAACAACGTTACTTCCGCACATTGCGTAATCGTTTGCAAAAGACGGGTGTGGTGCCAAACAACCGTCCTTTTTTCGTTCCCAAAGGTGACTATGACGTTGAGATTATGAAGCCACAGTGTCTGAAGTTTGGTTTTTTTCTTGGTGGTCGCTTGGTGAAGGAACTCTCTGTTGGAGATCGTACACTACAGGTCCAGCTTAAGGAGGGCCGCAGCTGCTCTTGTACTGGAGGGCAAAAGATGTATACCAGTGGAAAAAAGGTATACTGCGCTTGTCGGCCTGGTACAGGATGGAATGCCTCAAAAAAGCGATGTGAAGTTGGCGTTAATCCAATACCTTGGATTATCGCGGGTGTTGGTGTGGTGGTGGCCGGTACATCCGCAGTCATCATTGGCGCAGTCATTGCTCAAAATGACGGCACTGACTACCGTTTACTCCAAAATCCAAACGCCACCAAAGACAGCAAAACGAAAGTCTGGAAATAGACAGCTCATCCCTTTGTTCCTTGCTCTCCAGCGTGGAAGCTCCTTTCCGAACGCAGGCCCGGCAGAATCGACAGGACGAAGTCCGGGTGGGGGTCGTTGACAGGCTTCGACGATACCTACTGGCATGTGCCGTTGGTGCAGTTTTGGGTGGCGGAGCAGCATGAGGTTCCGCAGGCTTTGGCGGGTGTGCAGCATGTGGTGCCGTTGACGCAGATCTCGGTACCACCGCAACATTGGTTGCCACAGGCTTTTTTGGTTGGGCAGCAGACACTGCCGATACAAGCGGCCTGACAACAGGCGGTGCCGTCGCAGCATTGGCAGCATTTTGAGCCACAAGCTTTGAGGCCACCCGTGCATGTGCAACTGCCACCGGAGCAGGTTTGTCCTCCGGTACAAGGTTGGTTGCAAGCTCCGCAGTGTAGGGAGTTGCTTTTGGTGTCAACACAGAGTGCGCCGCATTTTTTGGAGCCGGTGGGGCATTGGATCACGCATTTGCTGCCAACACAAACCTTGCCTCCTGTACAGGCTTGATTGCAGCCACCACAGTGAGAGGAGTCGTTGGTGAGGTTGACGCAGGCACCGCCGCACTTTGTGGTGCCGGCGGTGCAGCG
>JALTMC010000324.1 GCA_027005175.1 Myxococcales bacterium | reverse complement strand
TTGTTTCTATGGCTACGAATTCACCGACATTTCTCTTGATTTGCAAGTACAACGATGAGTGGGTGTCTCATGATACAAGGCTTCAACCATAACATTCTGCACTGTGGAAAGATCTTTCACGTACAGACGGAAGATAGTGGGAGTTATTCTCAGAAGATCAATACATTGTTATTTCTGGACGGTCATATTATCGCATCTAAAAATTCTTCATACCGTGAGCTTTTGGAGCAGAAGGTTGATGTGGACGTTCGGGAGATGATGATTGGGCAACACAAAGAGATGTTGTTGGAGTTGAAAGCCGGAGTTTATGAGTCTCATTATGTGGAGGACTCTCTTGTTCCTGAGCAGGGGGTGGGTGGGCTCCTGGCATCCTCTCCCGTTGAGAGTGGTGTGCAGCAAGTGCAAGCACTCGTAGAGGAGAGCCTTTGTGTAGAGGAGAGCCTTTGTGCCAACGACGAAGGAACAGTTTGTTTGCATGAGGGGACATCGTCAGCAGCGCTTCAAGCGGTGACCTACTCGTCGCTTCGGGCTTTGGATGTGCTTAGTGGTGATGACTTTGCAAACACCCAAGATCTTGTACCGTTTCTTGTGGAGGAGACACCTTCATCAGCTTTTTATGAGGGGATGGAGCCGACACCTCATCTCTCGATGCCTTCGATAGAGCTTGATATCTTGTTGGAGGCTCCAGGCGAGCTTTTGCCATCGCTTGCATCCCAAGAACTGCCAGCAGTGACAAATCTGTATGTCGATGAAGAGAGCGATGAGAGGGAGGAGTGGTTGATGCTTTTGGAGGTGATGGCAGCAGATGATGCAGACAAAGCCAAAGATTGTGTAGTTCGATTGATGCAAAGTGAAAAAGCCTCTTCTGTTCCGTCGTTTTGGTGGCTGGAGGCGCTTTGTCCATCTCTTGCGATGAGTTAAGTCTATCTGTTAGTGAAAAAGGTAAAAAAATAGCATGAGTAAGCAAGGTGAACTGCATAAGGACCTGTTGGGGGAACTTTGTGAAGTGGACTATGTGTTGTCGGCCTGGGTGATCGATGCCCATGGTCGTGTGATCGCTGGCCACACGGAAGAGGAATTATGGAATCCTGCTGATGTGGGGGCAGCGATTATGACTTGTACTGGGGCGGCTGAGATGTTTGGTAAAGGGCTGTTGTTGGGTGAGTTAAGGCAGTCTATTTCTGAGTTTCAGGGGGGGATTTCGATGTTGGCTCCTTTGGGCTTTGAACAAGTGTTGGCTGTGGTGGCAGAGCCTGAAGTCAACTTGGGAATGTTGCGAATTAGCTTTGCTTCCATCCTAGAACAACTTCGTGAAGCCAACGATCGTGGGCAGGAGACAGCTTTGCGGAAGGAAGTACTCGTATGACGAATGAAGACCAAAAACACTGGTGGAATCGCTTGTTTTCCAAAGATGGTGTCGAGCGAAGTGAAGTCCTCACTGCGAGAGATACGATCGAGCTGGATCTGAGAGAGCATACCAACTCTGATGAAAAGACAGAGGCTCCCACACCCATTTCTTTAGAGCGAGAAACTGTGGCTGATGGGTTGGTTGAATCACCTCTGGAGTTTACTCCTTCGAATCCTTCACTTCAGTTGATGAAAGATATGGAGATCCTGCAACAAGAGTTCCAATTGATGGAGGAGAGGTTTGGTATCTTGCTTGTGGAGAAGGCAGAGCTACAAACCTCCTTGCAAGCAAAGCACTCCACAGAGAGACAGTTGCGAGCGTCTGTTCAAGAAAAAGAACAACAGGTGATGGCCTCTCAACATCAACAAGATAGCTTACAGCGTGCGAATCATCAGTTACAGAAGGAACTGGAACACAAAACACAGCTTTTGTTGGAGGCTGAACAAGAGCAGCAGAAGCTTCAGCAAAAAATTGTTTTGTTGGAGAGGGCACAAACAGCCCAACTTGACGATGAAGGGCGGATTAAAGAGCTGGAGCAGTTGCTCGAAGATATCACCTCTCAACTTTGTGAAGAGAAGGTTGAGCGTAAGAAAAACCAGATGTTGGAGCAGAGTCTAGAGATGCATCAACAGCGAGCCCTGCGTATGGTGTTGTTGTTGTGGCATGTTGCGGTTCGCTCGTTGCAGCGGGGTTGTGGTCGTGGAGCAGAGTCTGCGATGTGGCAGTCTTGGCAAGAGCTGTATCCCTTTTTTCGGGAGCAACTGTCTCATGGTCGGGAGGAAGAGGAAGATATGGCGTGGTTGTCCTGGCTGCTCAATGAATTTCAGTTGTGTGAGTCGTTAGAGTGGAGTGAAGAGGGGGAACAGATCGCAGTCAAAGTGACGGGGATTCCAGATTCCTTGTTGTTTCATGATGATTCTCCTGAGTTGCATTCTCTGCATACACCTCTGCCGTTGTTATTGACAGCTCTCTTGGGGTTCAAGGACCAACAGAAAGTCTATGTGAAAGATGTCTCCTATTCCGGCTCGGGAGAGAGTTCTATTCTCTTGCAACGTTATGGGTGAGACGTATCGTCCCAGTTGGGATAAGAGCGAAGGGCTTACTGCAATGGGTGAGGGTTTGACCTGCTATCTTGTGGGATTTGCCGAAGACGAGCTATTGTCTTTTGAGCAGACTCTGAAGCAACATCTCTCTTTGCCTACACCATTGCATATCATGTCCTTCCGAGAAAAGAAGGAGCTTGCAACGCTGCCCTCTTCCCACCGTGGGAGGCAGTTACTGATTCTCTCCTTGGAGGATCTCTCTGCTCCTCGTACAACATCTGTCTTTCCTGGAAATCTGGATGTGTTGTGGTTTTTGGCTCTACGCAATAGCTCGATGCCTTGGGTGGCGACGACTCGAACTCCTGAGAACTTTCCTGAGTCGATGTGTTTGGCGATGGGGGCTTTGGCTTATGTTGCGAAGCCAGCCAGTCATATGGAGCTGGTTCGAGAAGTGAAGGGGGCTTTGCAGGCAGAGCCCCGTCCCTCGGGACGCAAGATCCCACTTTTTATGATGTTGCAAATCGCCCATGCTATCGGTATGAGTGCTGTTCTCAAAATTACATCCAATCTCGACGCTGATGACAATGGATTTATCGGACTCAAAGATGGAGAGGTTTTTTATGCAAGGAGCATGAATGGCTCTGTTGGAGAGAGCGCTTTGGTGCAGTTTCTCTCCTGGCCTGATGCTTCGTTTGAGGTCAAACGAACACACGATTTCTTGCGTGGAAATATCTCGACTCCATTGGCAAATATTCTACTTTCTTTTTCAAATCATGCTTTGAATGTAACAGAGTCTACGGATGTCTCTCGTGCGGAGGCTCGTGCCTCTGTCGATCCTACGGAACCTGCGGATGTTACAGGGCCTCCCATGGTCCCTTTTTTACCTACACCTACTGAGGAGAATGCTCTTATGGCTAATCTTAATCAAGTTTGTCAGGACATTGTGAGTGACGTGATGGATTCTGTGGCTTGCGGTGTCGTGGATCTCAATACAGGTATGTTGATGGGAATTCATCACACGGTTCCTTATTTCACCCAATCGTACTTAGACGCTGTTGCAGCGGCTGCTGTGGATATGTTTCGCGGGAGAAGTGTGCGACGAGTGGAGCAGCTCCTGAGCAAACATCGTGGCACTCCCATTCAGGATAGTTTTAACGAGATCTTTATTAGCTCTACAAGTGTCTTTCACTTCATGAAGATTATTCCCGAGAAGGGAGCAGTTGTCGTATTGATTACCAAGAAAACAACAAATCAAGGGATGGGTTGGGCTGGCCTGCGTGGCGGCCTCTCCGAAGTCACAGACGCTCTCCCCTAGACCTAGATCAAGCGTGAAACTAGGAATGCTACATTTCGACGTTCCATTCCCCCGTATTACCGGGGTGATTATGAAAGTCGTTTTTTGTGGTGAGCAATTTCAAGTGAAACGAAATCATGCGATGTCCCCCGATTCACCCGGCACATCAAGTTTTTTGCGCTTGTTTTAAGCCTAGAACACTGCGATCTCGGCTCTAGCCACTCGAAAGCAGAGACCTCTTTGCTTTTGATGGCTGAGTTTTGTTCATCAGATTCAGCGTTTGTGTGCATAGGGGGATGACTTTCGGGGGCTAAAACGCTGAGTCTGGTGGCAGAATTTTCACGGTGTCGGTGGACCACCTATGTAGCAGTATCTACGATGTGTGAAGGGCCTCTTGTGGGGAAAAGAGCTATGCTTCGGGGATTCAGGGGATCGTTGAGTAGGATGTTGCCAGCACCAAATCCTTCTCGTCTCACGAGGTGAGAGATGGAAGGCTTGAGGGATAAGAGTCATGTTTTTTGTTATGTCCGAGTCCACGACCAACACAAACTGTAAGAACCAAACCTTGCAAACTAGGATGCAGCGTTTTGTCTGAGCTAGAGAAATGGATAGACCCTTCCGACGAGCTTTATCAGCCGACAGAGCTTTCTTTGGTGATGGAGGCTGTTGATGAGGAGGAGCATGTACAAAGCAGTCAAGGTGCTGATGTCACTCCACGGCGAATACTCATTGTGGATGACAATGTGGACTTTACGGAGAGTCTCCGAGAGCTATTGGTGCTTCACGACTATGCTGTTGAGGTTGCACACAACGAAGCAGAAGCACTGGAACGTGCTACACATATCGATATTCAGGTCGCCATCGTCGATCTACGTCTCAAAGACAAGCTGGGAACCGATCTATTGCCTCTGCTCAAGCAGGTTCGCCCCCATCTTCTCAGCATTATATTAACGGGCTGTGGCTCGACAGATTCAGCCATTGAAGCCTTGCGTCAGGGGGCTCATGATTTTCTGAGGAAGCCCGCTTCTCCGGAAGTACTTCTCTCTACTTTGGAGCATTGTTTTGAGCGCATAAGCTTGCGAGCCGAAAAACAGGCTATGTTGGTTAAACAAGATAGGATGAATCAGGGGTTACAACAGGTTTTGGGCTCCATTCAGCGGCTCACAGGGCTTTCTACCGTTCATTCCTTATTGTGTCAGACGTTACAGGAACTTCAAAGGTTGTTTCGTATTCGTGGAGGGTGTGTTTACTTTTGCTCAGAAAAGCAACCTTCCTTTCGTTTGCTTCACACTGTTTCAGCGAATCTGCGCTCCTCTTCTCTTCCTGCTTTGTTAGCGAGAGAGGATATTCTCCAGGGTGTGATGAAGCGGCAGCAAGTTTGTTACTTTGATGCGGTCTCTCTGGCCTCGACTCTTCAGTTGGACCCGAAGGCTTCACAGCTGTGTGAGGGAGTGGGGCTGGTCTGTTCGATGGGGCCTATTCATGCAGAGAGTCATGTCTTTTTTGTCTTGTTTGATGAGGAGGTGCTTGCGCATAAACAGCCCTACCAACTCAAATTGGGCAACGTCTTGCTGTCGTATTGCAGTGAGGCGTCACGACTTGTGAATGCTCTCGGCAAGCTTCAACACAGTCGGACTCGTTTGGAAGATATTCTGGATATGGCACCCGATGGCATTGTCTCGATCAACGCTGAGATGCAAATTATTCAAATCAACCGCGCAGCAGAGCGGATGTTTGGCTACTCCAGTAGAGAAGTGATGGGTCGCTCTTTAAGCTTTCTTATGCC
>JALTMC010000323.1:762-5537 GCA_027005175.1 Myxococcales bacterium | reverse complement strand
GTGAAATAAAGTAAAAGGAGTTGAAAAATATCGTTTGCGAAGCCAACAAAAAGAGAGACCGAGCAAAGAAGGAAGGCTACACCAGACAAGAAACACAAAACCATGCCAGGATTCGAAGCCACTGGAATGTTCCAAGCCATACTGACTAATTTGAACCATACGTTGTACAAGCCAGAAACACAGAGGAATCATAAAGAGCATGACAAACCAGGAAAAGATCAGCAGCATTTGAGAACGTCGCCACAAACTCCATAATTCTTGAGTACGAGCGATCTTTTGACCAGACCACTTTACAAAACTCATCAGCCCCGAAGGCAAAATTCGAACCACACTAAAAAACTCACTCCAGACGGGATGAATTCGAAAGATCGAGGATGAGATCACCCAGTTTCGTTGTTGCAACTGGAAAAAGGGTTGGAGTGCTAGAGAACTCGTAGTGAATGTTTGAGAGGATGGAGAAGTGTCTTGAGCAGGACGACGTTCCCCCGATAAAAAGACGTAGATAACGGGAAAGATCATCGCCGAGAACCACGCGAGGACCAGCAGTAACAACTGAGCCAAGTCACTGGTATTTCCCGACTTTTTAATCAAGTAAAACAACGACAACTCGATGCAACTGTGAATGGGGAGCAACAACCAAAAGTTCCGTGGAGGCATCGTTGGGCGCTCCGGTTTCCAACGCTTTTCTACGAGCCACATAAACAAAGCACCCACAAACAAAGGAGGTAGGCTCTGAAGTAAGGCTTCCCAAATCAGTGAAGACTCTCGCCGAAAAAAAGGAATAGCGAGTAGCATAAGAAAGACCTGACCGAATGCAAAGCAAAGCATGGCCCGAAACCAAAGTTTTTCAAAAAAAGCAGTGACACGATAGAGCAACATCAGTATCGCATCTCGTGGACTCAGGACAAAACGACGAAAGCTTCGAGGAGAGGCTGTCACGGCAAAGAAAATAAGCTTGCGCCATAAGCTTCCATAGTTATCAAGGTGCGAACGGATATGCTCTAGGGTCTCCTCACGCTGACGTTGATAAAGCTTGCGCTGCTCCGGTGGGAGTTCCTCAATATCTTCAAGACTTTTGAGTGTATAAAATGCTTTACTAAATAAAAGCCATATCATAAGAGGCTGTTTAAATAGCATAAACAAGATCAATCCCCACACAAAGCGGCCCAACCATTGCATCCACTTGGGTCCATACACTTCTTTGTTGTTACGCTTGGGAAACACATACGGTGCAAGTGCAAACCGCAACCATTCATTGAGTCCAGCAGGCTCGACAAAAGACATATTCTCTCCATCCGATGTCTTGGTGTGAAGCTTTGTCACACGATGGTATTGAGAGTGAGCGGCAGACTTATGTCGAGAGCCCATGAGTGGCATTTTTCGGTGTTTTGAGGTACTTCGAGAAACCCCACCGCTCTTTAAGTGCGTTGGTATAACTGCTGGATCTGCTTCCTTCCTTTTCATAAAATCGGAAGCTGAATGGACTTTCTTCTTCTTGCTCAAAGTTGATGTTGAAACATTGCGTTTCGTAAAAGAGGTACAATGGTTCGAAGATCGATCACTGGCTTTCTGAGGTGTATAGCAGTAGATGGTCTTAAAAAGGAGAGCCTCTGAAAAAAGCAAACAAGGGAGTAGGAAGAAAAAATAAGCAGAGCGGGGTAAAAACCATTCAAGCAAGAGGACAGTTTCACTAACGGGGTTGCGATCGATACGACGAGCCCGACGATCTCGCTCACTGTCCATCCAATAGAGACGAATCAGCACCAAAAAAAAGAAAAATCCAAAAAGTAAAAAAGCTGTCAAGATCGCAGTGGAAGCTTCTGGTCGTTGTTGGCGTAGAAGTTCGAAGCCAATAAAGGTCAAAAAAGCAAACGAAAGGCTCAGTCCGGCAGGCCAAGCCAATTGAAAGAACCGATTGGGTTCGCTCGCTTTACGAAAAAAAGAGCGTATTGAGATCCAAAATGACAGGGCAAGTAGGACAAAGCTCAACACCCCCAAAGTCACAGTAGTTGCGTTAGATTTGGGATTCGGCGTAATAAATATTTTGAATAGAAATACCGAGAGCGCCACGAGCAACAGGAAATGCCAGATTCGGCGTCCCCAACTCTGTTGACTACCGACCATCAGAGAGAGAGGCAAGGCAAAAAGAGCAAAGGGTGTCACGTAAATGATGAGATGGTTCGTGGGATCCAACTCCACCACACTGTATCCCATCCATGCCAGTCCAACCAAAGCACACAACCGGATAAGCATCCCAACAAAACCGACAACAAAAGGAGTCACCAAGCTCCAGAGGGTTTGTTTCCCCCGGTCGATCAAAAACTCTGGATCTGCATACAATACTTTTTCTGCTTCGAGCAACTTCTCTTTTGTTACCATTTCATCGATACTCTACTTGTTACCATTTCATCGATACTCTACTTATTTCTATTGGAACGAAATATACACGCATCATGAGAAAATCGCGAGAGAAGAACAGAGGATGGAAGGGTTTCTTCTTGTTGACAGATCGTGGCAGTCAGTTGGGAGGCCAAGGAGGGTGTCCACAGCAGACCTTTCGAAGCCAGGGCACCGAGAACATATAAGCCTGAAAGCTCTGGGTGTGGACCGGCGATAGGCATGAATTGGTGTCGGACGAGGCATCGCGTTCCGCCCCATACAACAGGATTGGTCAATTCGGGAAAGTGCGGCCAAAAAGAAGAGAGTTTGGAGCGCAATTGTTCCCACACAGCCAACACCGATCCAGTTGAGGTTTCGGGTGGCTGGATATAGGTCGAGCCAATGCAGTAACGACCATCAGGTGTTGGTGAGATATGACCAGAAAAGGAGACCATTTCCTGTAGAGCAGGTAGGATGTCAGCCTCACCAACAAGCAGCTCTCCCTCGCTCTGTTGAAGAGGAAGCGCAGGAAACCAATCACCCAGACCTGCTCCCACAGCAAGCACCACATGACGTGTTGAGAGAGTGCCACGCCCTGTCACAACCTCCCAAGTCTCTTGTTGCTGTTTGAGAACATGAACATCATCACTGTAGTGTGAGACCCCCTTTTGATATGCCTGCGAGGCTAAGTATTCGAGCAGCATCGGCAGACTCACACAAAAGGCAGGCCCCATCATCGCGGCACCATCGGAAGGTGCAAAACAAGGCCAACGTGTTGCAACCTCTGAGGGATGAAGTTTTTCTGCCCAAAACGGAGCAGGGAGAGAGACAAATGACTTTTGTAACCGGGCTCCCGAGGGATGGGCTTTGATAAAGGGCCGAACCATAGGAAGCTCTAGCAGGAGGGCGTCGGAAGAGGCCCCCTGCATCTTTCGTAACCAGGAGGATGAAAAAGCATATGCATCCAACACACCGGGTTTTGGTTTAAGAGAGCGACCGGGACAAGGATGCATCAAGCCAAAAGGTACACCGGATGCAGGAGCATACTTGCGCTCCTCAGCAACCAACACAAGCTGTTCGGGAGGGATTCCTGCTTCAAGCAGAAAATGAATCATACAGTGTCCAGCGAGGCCAGCACCGATAACAATCGTATGGAAACAATCAGGAGGATGTGTGCTCATCAGAACTTACAACAACAGGAACGACGATTTAATAGCTTGAACATTGCAAATCGCATCCGCAAGGCCATGCGGTTTTCTCCCGAATGTATTCGTTCCACTTGTTGGGTCGCTATTCCTAGCCACCTTGGACTTGTACAACTCTCCATGAAAGAGAGGATTATTCGTTGGTGATCATAGTGCCGGAGCCATCTTTGGTAAAGATCTCCTGAAGCAGAACATTCGTACGAGTTCCATTGAGGATATGGGTGGCATGAACTCCTCTTCGCAACAGACCGATAATCGCGTAGAGTTTGGGCAGCATTCCGACCCCAACTCCCTTGGAGTCATAGAGTTCTACCGCTTCATCAAAGTTCAGCTTGGAGATCGTAGAGCTTTTGTCGTTGAAATCGCGGTAGATCCCATCGACATCACTCAAGAGAAGTAGCTTCTCTGCTTGAAGAGACACAGCGATCTCGGCGGCGATAGTGTCGGCGTTAATGTTGAAGACATTGCCCTCATCATCCGCACCAAGAGAAGACAATACAGGCACATACTCTTCACGCAACAGCACTTGAAGAAGATGGTCATCGATATCCACGATATCACCGACATGCCCGTAGTCCACGATCCGTTCTTTTCCAGTTTCCCGGTCTGTCACAGCCACTTCGTCGCGACGCTTGGCGCGGACGATATTGCCAGCCAGCCCTGAGAGACCAACAGCACGAATACCGTAGCTACGAAGGGTGGAGAGGATCTCTGTATTGATCTTCCCCATAAAGACCATCTTGGCCAAGTCCAGAGTGTCACTGTCCGTCACACGACGACCATTGATGATGGTCTGCTCGACACCCATCTTCTCCGCGATCTCAGAGAGTTGCCTACCTCCCCCATGAATGATAACAACACGAAAGCCAACCTGATAAAATAAGGCCACTTCCTCCATTAATGTGTGAAGGATCTCTAGATTTTCTGTGACCTTTCCACTGAGTTTAATCACAAAGATCTTGCCCTTAAATTTCTGAATATAAGGCAAGGCTTCCCGTAACAATGCAACTCTTCGACCTTCTGAATCTGACATGTTCATCCTGTGCTCTGACCGGTCTCGCCTGCGAGTTCCGAGCTCTCTACGACAACTTTTGTTTGGAAGGTAGTTCCGAGGGACAACTTTAGGGTCCGTCCAAAAAGAACCTATACCGTTTGCATCTCCGCTTCATCCACCCTGGCTGCGTTCCACCT
>JALTMC010000323.1:0-752 GCA_027005175.1 Myxococcales bacterium | reverse complement strand
TCCAGGGCGGCGAATCGAAGCGCAAATCAACGACTTTCTTTCTGGACGGACCCTTACTTTCGAAGGTACACGGACATCATGGACTTTTGGAAGTGCAGTCTATTTTCGGCTTCGCTGACAACAATAGACTGAGGGCTATCGAGGACTTCGTCACTCACAATGACATTCCGGCGGACGGGCAGGCAATGCATGAATACGCCGTTGTTGGTGCGACTCATCACATCACCGGAGATCATCCAGTCACGGTATTGTTTCCGCATCTCAGCTTCTTGGTCTAGACGTCCGTAGTACTGCAAACTGCCCCAGGATTTGGCATAGATCACATCGGCGTCTTGGGCAGCAGCATTGAGGTCGTGAGACATCGTAAAGGAGCCACCTGCGGCTGATGATAAGTTACTCAAGTCGTCCATCATTTCACCATCGAGAGCAAACTCGGGAGGGCAAGCCAAGGTGACATGAGCCCCAAGTTGCGCTGAAGCCAGGGCAAAGGAGTTGGGGACAGCCATCGGCAATGCTTTGGGATGATAGGCCCACGACAGCACCACTTTGCGACCTGCAACGGCACCAAACTTCTCACGAATCGTGAGCATATCAGCACCAGACTGCATCGGATGCTGTGTTGCTGACTCCATATTCAGGATCGGCACAGGGCTGTACTTTTCAAACGCGCTCAACACGGGCTCTGTTTTGTCAGAGGCATAATCATTCATGGATGCAAAGCAACGAACAGCGATGGCATCAGCATAGCCTGC
>JALTMC010000322.1 GCA_027005175.1 Myxococcales bacterium | reverse complement strand
CCGATATGACGCCCCGCACTAAAGTACGGGTCTGCGAGGCAACATTATATAGTCATGGGTAAGTCCCAAGGGGACTCTGTACTTGGAAAGCAATGATACTCCACTACAACCCATGGATGGAAGCATCAGTACATTGAGTGTTGAAGTCCCCCTTGGGACCGAGCCATGTTCGGATTTTCAGCTATATCTATTCTGTGTTGGTGGTATGGGGTTGAAACTCCATGTGTCATGTGGTGAATCCATTGTGAAAGACATCAATGTATCAAGAACCAATCGTAGACCTGCGTATGATAGACACAGTATTCTCCTTTCTTATGTTGAAAACCAAAACATGATTGGTTTGGCTGCATTCCAAGATCGGTGGCCTGCGAAGCAATGATCAAAGAAACGCAATCAAATAATAAGGGAGAGTTGTGTCGTGAGCACAAGTGGTTGTGCTGGTAAAAAGAATCAACGACCTGTACACGTCGGAATAGACCTCATCCGTACACATCCATAAACAACTGTTTTAATTATCCAAATGTCGTATTTCACAAGCTGAAGTTCCGTCGGGCTGACGTTCCAGATGATCAAGGCGGATGATCAAGTGATTTTCACAGGATTCGTGGATGGGTAGGATGGTGAGACTCTCTGGAGTCGTTGCGTATTTGCGACAGTCCAAAAGAAAGGGGAAGTTGTTGTTGGATGTTGAGGCTCAAGCTTGTCTCAATGGTGAACACAAATCAAGTCTGTGTTAAAACGGGCTTCTTACAGTGTTTGAGCAAAAACATGCTATCACTTAGATATTATTATGAAAATAAAATGGACATGACCATGAATAACCTCCTTTGGTGTGCAAGTCTACACAGGTTCAGAGTGGGGCTGCCCCCCCCACTCTGAGGAAGAAAAACCCGACGAAAGTCGGCTCAACCCTTTGGTTTGCCCTGAAGAGCAAGTTGTTCGGAGTGTGCTTTCGCGTACTTAGTATCCTCAGAGTGGGACTTGAGTCCCACGGATATCAATGAGATTTCGCTATGTCCATTTTTTTATAGGCTGTCAGGTTCCCGTAAAACATAAATAATCTTCTGTTATTCGTGTCCCATTCGTGCCATTCGTGGATCTCAAGAACGATGGCAGAGGACAAACCTCATGCCAGAAGCCCGAAATCATTTAAGAGTCGCGTAAGATACTGAACGGCAATCAAAATCTGAAACGGTGTACCCAGGTACTGTCAAAGTCGGGCACGAGGCACCTGCGTACACTCATGGTTCGAAGTGACCATCATTCTTGCGGTCATCATCATTGTAACCAACATTATCGTTGTTATCAACGACCAACGCGATGAATCCGCACTCAAAGCCAAGCCTAGCTATTGACAATTCAAAGATCCTACCCAAATTCTTGGAGGTCAATCGACAGCGCAAATATTTCTTATCAACGAAGATTTTGTTGTAGGACAAAAATGCAGAACGCAGAACAAACTCCAAGGAGATCTATATGAAGCGGAAGCGACATTTACTTTCGGTCCTAACTCTGACCCTTCTCATGAGTTGGACAACTCTTTCGGTGCAGGCTCAGTCCCTTTGGGGCATCTCATCCCGCAAAGCCAAGCCTAAATCTTTTGTAACGGCTGAGATGAGTTTGCGCGGAGCTTATCCAGATCGACATGGAGGATTTAGCCTGTTTAAAAAAAAGCGTTCCTACAAACAATTCCTTCGTTTGCTGGGAAAATTGGAAAAGGACAGCCGGGTAAAAGCTGTTATTTTTCGCATTGGTGGTTTGGCTGTGGGAATGGCCAAAGCAGTGGGAATGCAGCAAGCCATCGCTCGTTTGAGCAAAGCGGGTAAGCGTACGTATGCTCTCATCGAAACATCCAGCACTACCGATTATATCGTTGCGCTGGGTTGTCAGAAGATAGCCATGGCTCCAGGTGGCATGCTCTATCTTCCGGGAATTCGATCCGAGTCACTATACTACAAGGGACTCCTTGATAAGCTTGGTATGGAGGGGGACTTCGTCACCATTGGTGCCTTCAAAACAGCCCCAGAACCCTTTATGCGCAGCAGCATGTCAAAATCACAACGCAAGCAACTCAATCGTCTGCTCGGTGATTTGTACAACTATATTGTAGAGAGCATCGCCAGTCATCGAAACAACAAAACAGTGAAACCTGTTCGAGCGTTGACACAAGCAGAGGCAAAAGCAGCGATTGATGTTGGCTTATTGGACGACAAATCGGCGATGGCCCATCACCTGATTGATATTGTTGCCAGTCGCCTCGCGCTTCGCAAGCTCGTCCTCAAAGAAGTTCCTCAACGACCCCTGCGATTTACAAGCAAATATGGCAAGGTCAAAAAACGAACTCCCACCAGCATCTGGTCACTGTTTTCGATGCTCATGCGTTCCCGTAGAAAGAAGCTCAATCCCAAAAAACCCAAGATCGCTGTCATTTATGCACAAGGTCCGATCTACTATGGCTCTTCAGCCCAGGACTGGAGAAGTTCTGAGGCAGAGATCTGGTCGGACAACCTGATCCATACCATCAACAAGGTGAGCAAGCTCCCCAATCTCCGCGCTGTTGTTCTGCGAGTGAACAGCCCCGGAGGAGATGCGCTGGCCAGTGACTTAATCTGGAAACGTCTGGAAAAACTAAAAAAACGCGTTCCCCTCTTTGTTTCGATGGGTAATGTCGCTGCTTCAGGCGGATATTATATCGCGATGGGTGCTGATGTCTTGGTGGCCCAGCCGACCACCATCACAGGCTCTATCGGTGTCTTTGGTGGAAAGCTCGTGATGACAGGAGCCATGAAAAAACTCGGGATCCACATTCAAACGGTATCGCGCGGCAAACACTCGGGCATCTTCTCGACCTTTTCCAAGTTCTCAAAAACCGAACGCGCCACACTCAAGAAGCTGCTCTTGAATGTCTATAAGACTTTCACGACCAAAGCAGCCAAAGGTAGAAAGATGAAGCTATCTCAGCTTCTACAACTGGCTGGTGGACAAGTTTGGACAGGACGACAGGCCAAGCAGTCCCACTTGGTCGACCGCTTGGGTAGCCTTCAAGACACCATCGATATCGCAATCAAGCGCACAGGACTCAAGCCCGGCCAGGCCACAATCGTCACCTACCCTCGCCCCAAAAGTCTGTTTGAGGCATTCAAGTCGATGTCATCCGCAGAGCGAACTCGGCGACTCCCCTACGCTCAGCACCGACTCATGGAAACTTTGATGCGCATCGCGATTCCACAAGTCCATCGCCTCCGCCTCCTCCTCAACCCAAAACGCTCCATCCTCACTTGGACACCGATACCGCAGCTTCGCTTCTAGAATCATTCGGGATCGGCGTTTCTTTTTGTGCAATGCTCATACGGGCTCCCGAACCTGAAAGTCGCGTAAACCCCCTTCCTGATTGCGGGTTCGGTAGAATCTACAGCGTCGCGGATGGGGGGGGAGAGAATGTCAGTCTATCACTGTAAGATCGATGTCAACACCGCAAACAACGGGAGTTTGTCCAAGAAAGTGATCAAGTGGACCGTGACCTTCGCCAATCGTGAGAAGGTCAGCCCGTTGAAGAGCTGCTGTGAGATAGGCTTTGGTCGCAAGAACCGCTTCAAGCAGAGAGAGTTCTTTGGCCAACTCCGCAGCCAAACAAGAGGCAAAGGTACAGCCTGTGCCGTGAGAGTTGGTCGTGGGTACGCGCTCAACTCCCAAGGAGACCCATTGCTTGCCATCCGTAAAGATATCGATCGCATCACTGGTTGTTGGAAGGTGGCCTCCCTTTACAACAACAGCCTGTGCCCCCATCTTTAACAGGGCAACAGCGGCCCGCCTCATATCATCCACGGTTTCAATCGAGAGTCCCGTTAGAACCTCGGCTTCGTAATGATTGGGAGTGATCACACTGGCCAAAGGAAGTAAGACAGAGAGCATTGCCTCACGCGCCTCTTCATTCAAAAGTGAATCACCACCTTTGGCCACCATCACGGGGTCCACCACCAGCCGCGAAACATCGTAATCACGAGCACTCTCCGCAACAGTATGAACGATCGCAGGACTCGAAAGCATACCTGTCTTCCAGACATCAGCACCGATATCAGACATCACTGCATCAATTTGTTGTCGAACAAAGGCTGGCTCAATGTCCAAAACCCCTTGCACTCCCAGTGTATTTTGAGCTGTCAGCGCGGTGATCACACTCATCCCAAACACGCCTCGTGCAGAAAAAGTCTTCAGATCAGCCTGAATCCCTGCTCCTCCTCCTGAATCAGAACCCGCAATGGTCAATACTTTCTTCACAACCATTCCCTCGTGCAATTTCTACATGTTGTCTATCAAATTCTATATCACAAAAACGGTGTGGTTCCCAAATTTACCGAAATGGTGTACAATGGCAAGCCTATTGAAAAGATACAGGTTGTAAAAGATTTGTTTTCGAAAGAGATGACGTTACACGATGATGTTGCTCCCACTCAGATGACTGCATCGTCCACCTTCTCCACTTTGTAAGAATGGTTGGAAGAAAACTACTTCGCTCATCCCTTTCTTTTCTGCGATACAGAAAAACCTGAATCAATCACCACAGCCTGTACAAACCATAAAAAACAAAAGAAACTATGAATAGGCAAGATGATGTTTCCAACCCTATGGCAAGACAACAAATCCCTTGCAACCCTATGGCAAGACAACAAATGGACTGTTCAGGGACTACTTTTAGGTATGTTTCTCTTTGGGCTAACGGCCTGCCAAACAAATCAAAGCTATGTACGCCCCTCGGTTAGCGAGGCCGATGCCCACTTACGCCTGGCTTTCGACCACTATGACAAAAGTGAATGGAACTCTGCCAGCGCACATTTTGACAAAGCTTTCCAACACCATCTGCCTGTCGTTAAGATACGCCAGGCAGCACCATCGTATGGCAAAGCACTTTATTTTGCGAAACGATACAAAGATGCTCGCCGTGTCATGAGCCGCTACTACCGGGTCTTTTCACCCTATGACCAACGTTGGTCCTTTTACCTGCTAGCCCGCATCGCCCAAAAAATGAAACAACCCATCGAAACATTTCAATGGCAAGCCCGATTACTGCCCTACCTGAAAGGTTCTCAACAACAAAAGCTCAAAAAGCACTTGAACCTACGCATTAAACAATTCTCTGTACGTTTGCTCTCCCAACTCGTCAAAGAGAACAAGGTAAACGAAGCATCTTTCCCCTACAACGCCATGCTCCTACGACTGGCCCAGCTCCACTACCGCAACCATCAAGTGTCCCAAGCAACACACTACCTAAAACGCTTGTACCCACACCTATCCACAAAACATCCACTCTACCGACAGTGGCTCCGAATCCAAAGCCAAATCCAACGAGCACCCCATCAGTATGCTTCCAACACAACACAACACAAGCAACACTCAAAACAATGGAACCAACGAAAACAACGGAAGCATCCGAAGCCACAAAAAAGGCTCCAATCAAAAAACAAACTTGCAACACCCCACAAACTTGCTAAAGTTACACCCAAAAAGCTTGCTAAAGTTACACCCAAAAAGCTTGCTAAAGT
>JALTMC010000321.1 GCA_027005175.1 Myxococcales bacterium | reverse complement strand
CTTGCGATCTCCTTCCCCCAAACCTGCTAGAGTTTCTTCCCCCGTTCTTTTTCCAGCGTTGTTCCCATCTCTAGGGGATACGGCTGCATCAAGTCCATAGGTCACAAGAGAACATACAAACCCGACAACACTCGCAGATGTTGTTGTGCATAGGCAAAGTCCGCTTCGGAATACTGATCAAGCTCAAAACCCAAATAGGAGTCTCCTTTAAATGCCAGCAAAGCCTGTCGTGCGTTGTCTAGGTTAAAGTTTGGCTCAAAGGACTGGTAACGTTCCCGATTGAGAAGTGCTATTTTTTCACTCACACTCATCAGGGCACGCAACTCACTCTCATTGTATTCACGAAGGATCTCAACGAGTTCTGCCGACTGATTAAGAAAGTCAGGAATTGTAAAAGTCTGGGTACGCAAAGGAGTCTCATAATCGAGAGTCTTCGCAGGAGAGAGAATCGCTAACATTGCTTCGCTCCAGTGTTAAAATCAAGTTACTTTCGACGGGATGGCCTCCCGCTATTGGCGGGGCGACGATCCGTTTTTTGTGTTCGACACATTGTCCAGCATCGGTGAATGCGGTCGCGAAAATCAGGAGGTATGGTTTGGGAAGTAATTTCGGTCATGTCTATATCTTGCAGTTTCTCCTCATCCAACTGGAATTTTCGAAAATTGGTAGAAAAGTACAAGGTCCCACCGGGAGCGAGCAGAGCCATCCCACGTTCGAGTAGCCATACATGGTCGCGCTGGATATCCAGCGTACCTTCCATTCGTTTGCTCGCAGAGTAGGTGGGAGGGTCGAGAACGATCAGATCATATCTCTCACTCGAACGTTGTTGCTCTTGCAAAAAGGCGAAAACATCCGAATGAATGAGGCGATGCTGTTCACCCCACAGATGATTGAGTTCGAGATTTTTCTGGGTCCATCGCAGATAAGTTCGAGACATATCCACAGTGGTGGTGTGAGTCGCACCCGCTGCCGCTGCATATACCGTAAAAGAGCCTGTGTATGCAAAGAGATTGAGAAGTCTCTTCCCGTTGGACTCTTCCCCCACCATACGGCGGGTGATACGATGGTCGAGAAACAGACCTGTGTCGAGATAATCGGAGAGATTGATCCAGAACTGATGCCCTCCCTCTTCCACCTGAATTCGATACGTTTCTTCCGAGACCTTTTCGTATTGTTGCCGACCTTTTTGACGCTGTCGAAGTTTGACAAAGATCTTGTCCCGCTCAATCCCCACAGTCTCGCGAATGGACTCCAACATCCACTCCGCCCACATCGCATGCTCTTCTTCCGAATAAGAGTGACGTCGTCGATACTCCGAGATGTGAAGATGGTCATCATAAACATCGATCGCAAAGGGAATTTCAGGGATGTCACAATCATACAATCGATAACATGAGACCTGTTCACGTCGAAGCCACGACTTCAACCGTCGCTTGTTCTTACGCAATCGGTTCGCCAACATACTTTGTTGTGCTGTCCAATGTTCTTCCCATTCTGACACGATCACTGCCCTTTAAATGCGGGTTTTCGTTTTTCAAGAAGAGCAGAGATGCCTTCTTTTGCGTCTGCGGTATGAAGTGTGGAAGCCTGGGCAAAAGCCTCGGCATAGGCTGCATTTCGGATGGCTTCCTGTTGTCCCTGGTACAAGAAGCGTTTTGTCAGGCGAACAGCGATCGGAGCATTGGCCGCGATCACACGAGCCATCTCCATCGTACGAGGAAAGACATCATCACCAGGTACAGCATGATTCACAAGACCCGTTTCAGCGGCTTCAACACCTTTGATCAGTGTTCCAGTAAAGAGTAACTCGGCGGCCTTGGGCAGACCTACCAGCCGGGGAAGGATATGAGTGATCGCCATCCCAGGATGAATACCAAGTCGGGTAAAGTTTGCACCGTATTTGGCGTCTTGGTTGGCAACACGGATATCGCAAACAAGAGCCAGACCGAGTCCACCTCCGACGGCATGTCCGTTGAGAGCCCCAAGGACTGGGATCTCAACGTCCAAAACAGAGAGAAAGGGCTGGTACATCGCGTAGGAACGCTCATGAGGGAGTTCAAATCTCTCACCATCGACCTGTATGGCAGAGTTGAGGTCTGCTCCGGCACTGAAACAACGACCTCGCCCAGTGATAACGAGGCAACGTAGATCGTTGTCGGCCTTGACCTGTGCGAGAGCATCACGCAAGCCCACAAAGATCTCGGGCGTCATGCTGTTGCGGTTGTCAGGGCGATTAAGTTCAATGATTCCCACACCCTCTTCCACACGATACAAGACTGCAGCTTCCTGTGTCATCCAAACGTCTCCTTCCAAAGTTGCTACCAACTTCCCTTCATACAGCACGACCCTAACATCTGGCAATGTGTATGAGCCATCGTTTGTCTCTTCCAGCCACAAAAGAAATCATTTCAGAGAAAAGCAAAAGAAGGATTGTTTCTCTTCCAAGCGAGCGAGTTGAGAGTGGACAAGAAAGCGTCAGAACAGAAGCATAATAAGAACTTAGGCCATTGTCAAAATCGACAGAGTGCTGCACACTACAGAGAGTTTGAGAGGGAAATACAAGAACCGCAATGTCAAGCGACAATGACATTGCCATCAACAGATAGTGTGATGCACAACCAACGCCCTACCTATGTCTTGCCATGGATGTTGATACTGTCACTAGGGCTTCATCTCGCGGTATTGTGGACCTTTCGAGGGAAGAACAAAGTTCCACCGAAGAGGCGTATCATGCAGATCGTTCGTTTATTTAAGCAGCCTCAACCAAAGCAGCAAGCCACTCTTCACAAGCCCAAAAAAGAGCCCCCTCATCGACGAGAAAAGAGAGTCACAAAAAAACGCAAACGAGCCAGCAAACGAGCCCATCGCACACGAAAGAAGAAACATCGACGCAAGAGGAGAAAGAAAAAGAGGCGACAGCGGCCCAAGAGGCCAAAGCGTTTGGCACGATGGGGTCGAAGGTATCACCGGGATCGTCCGTTAGAACTCAAACAGGAGCCACCTCCCGCTCCTTCGGCGAGCCCATCACAAAAGAAGCCACGTTTACCAAAGGCCGTCACAAAGCAAGAGTCCAAACGCAGCTACCGACACCTTGATTTGCGTCCAAGGCTCTCCCCCCGACGGACTCGCAGAGGGCGTGGGAAGGGTAGTACAAAGAGCGGAGCGCAAAAGGGCAAGGGGAATGTTCCATGGGCGGGCAAAGATAGATTTGGGCGTACGATGCGTGCCTATCACGCCCGCTGGAAAGAGTGGCACCTTGACTACTCCGGTTTAACCGATACCTTCTTTGGCACCGCACAAGTCGCACTCGACCGATGCCTGGAGATTCAATTCCAAAGCAAGATACACAAATACATGACATATGGAGAGATGGCATCCCCCACACTTGGACCAAAGTGGACAGGGAGCTTCATCATGAGTTGGAGTAAAAGGGGCAAACCCAAAATTGTCTTAAAAAAGACATCTGGTCATGCCAAGCTCAACCGGACCATTCTTCAGTGGGCCAGGGGTTGCATTCGCAGGGTATCCATCCCGAAACGACTGCATGGCAAGAAATTATGGGTCGTAAGTCGAACCAAACTCTATGCGGTAGTTCGAACAAAGCTCAGCAATTTGTTTGGGTTTGAGGAGGTCAGAGACCCACGAACAGGTGGAATAAAGTGGAAATTTGCGCCCCTTGGAAGTATTCGAGTGTGGTCGAATACACTCTTTCTACGCCAACGCATCTTGCCTTAGAAACAAGAGGGGAAGCTGGAGTCTTGGAATTGATTCCGAGGCGTGAAGGCCAAGAAACAACATATAAGAATTATTGGATCAACAATCCGAGACGATCGACTTTTTCCCTACTCTTCCATGGAGAGCTTCCAGATATTGACATGCTGTTCACAAGACGTTGCGAGCCAACGCCCATAAGGATCGATACTACTTTGGCAATCGTGGTTTGCTTCAATCTGGTGAGTAAAGAGTGCTTTTCCTTGTGTCAAGTCATAGACAAAAACGAGGCCGCTTTCGTCAATCGAGTAACCTCGCGTTCCATCACCGTTGATCCCTACATCAAAGATGGGATGTTGATGTTCATGGGTTTTGAACAGTTGTGCATGGAGGCTGAGATCCCAGAAGCTGACTTCTCCACTGGAGTCTCCACAGAGCAGCAGTGGCAAGTTTTGTACAGTGGCGAGAGAAGTAATGACATGCTCACTTTGGTGTAACAAAACATGGCCTTCTGACTCACTTAAAGGCCAAAGACGGACTTCACCAAAATTATTACCAGACAAGAAGAGAGCGCAAGAGGCTTGAAAGGCAAAGACATGCCCAACACCGCCATACCCTGAGAGGGAAGATCTTTCTTTCTTTGCTTTGACATCCCACAAACGAATCGTATCATCCGCACAGCCAACCGCGAGGTTCGTCTCTTGAGATAACCAAGCAAGTTGTCGGATATCAGAGTCAAAGTCGATGCTGTGAAGAGGCTTGCATGTTTTTGCATCCCAAACATCGACGGTGCGGGTTCCAGAGCAAAATGCGAACTGAGAGCTGCTGGAGTTCCAGCACAGATGTCGAACAGAGCCGCGCTCTTTCGGAATGGCATGAAGTAACTTCCAGTTTTTGGCATCCCACAATCGAATCATCAGGTCTTCATCGCAAGAGAGTAAGAGTTCTCCATCGGGGCTACACACCACCTCTTCGACCAAAGCCATATGATTCAAAGAGAGCACGCGATGGCTTGATGACAACGTCCTGACAGCATTCACTTGAGGTAACACAAAAGCATCCGAAGTCGCTGACACTTGCCCCTGAACGGAACGTTGTAAGCGGGCAAGTGGGGCTGCGGAGTTTGATTTCTCGGGAGCTTCCGGAATAAAAGAGGGCTCATCAAAGATCATACTATCATCATCAAGATGGGATTCGAAAAGCCCAGATGTGATCCGCTCAAATTCACCCGAGAATTCGCCAGACAGAAGCTCGGCAATAACAGAGGAGGCATCCAGAACATCGTGACTGTCGCTCGCGTTCGATGGATTGGACTCCCAGGAGATCTCCAAGGAAGCCTTGGAGTCTATCTCTCTGGCCAGAATGGGAGACTCTTTTGTTTTTTCAAGAGAAGCAAGAGCCAACTCCGAGACACTCACTTTGGTGAGTACTTCACCCTCTGTGTCTCCTATCGAGACACCACCCTTGCTCTGGAATAAAGCAGGCTGCTCCGCCTCGGCCCCTGTCTTTGTAGACTCAGCAAAGACAGCGTCGTCCAGCAATTGTCTTGCAACAGTCGGAGTTTCTGACTTTGTCTTGGCGAGTTCCGCTCCCGTTTCACTCGTCCCATCATGGTTGACGTCACGAGAAGCGAGCAACTCACGAGACGATTTAAATTTGGAGTGAAACTCAGGTGGCATGGGTGGAGGGGCGAGTTCGACAGAAGCAGGAAACAAGACAGCTTGAACAGCTGAAAAAAAGGTTTCCACGGAGTCATACCGAGATTGACGCTCTGGGTGCATCGCTTTCTGAAAGATCATATCGAGCTCTGTGGGCAAGACTTCATTCACTTG
>JALTMC010000320.1 GCA_027005175.1 Myxococcales bacterium | reverse complement strand
TCACCCCACAAATCCAGACCTCTCTCCCAACAGTGATCCCGACTGGGATTCCTCATGGAATACGCCATCGATCGTTTCATCCACAAGTTATAACGGCTTGCAAGAGAGTTCCTCTGACTCTTTGATCGCTTCGGCAAGGATGCCGACTGACAGCTCCCAGGAGCTTGGAGGAAGCAGCAGCTTCGGCCTACTCATCCAAGATGCCATGGGAAAAATAAAAACATCACAGCATCTCAACAACAACCAAACCATCGAGATACAAGCACAAACACCGAACAATCAAACCATCGAGATACAAGCACAAACACCGAACAATCAAACCATCGAGATACAAGCGCAAACACCGAACAATCAAACCATCGAGATACAAGCACAAACACCGAGTCACCGAACGACGGAGATGGCAAGACCAGCACATCCTACTCTTGAGACACAGAGGCAGGATCATCCAACGATGGATACGCAAGCTCCAAGGTCTGGATTGGCAGAGAGGCAAATGTCCGTAAGAAACGAGTCGAGCAATCCTTACGCAACCCCAGAGCGACAGATAGGGGGCTTTCCCACCCGGGACTTGACACCTCGCCCACGGCTCTCTTCTTTGTTTAAAGAGGCAGTCAGTGAGGACCTTCGAAACAATGCAACTCCCAGACCACAGTCCCCGACGATCCCACAACTTGGAGTAGAATACAAAGACACCAATGCAGCAACATTGGAGGTGCAAATCGCTTCTGTAGAATCTCTTCACGAAGGGGTACCTGTTTCGTTGTACCCTCAGGCTCAAGCGCAGGTCCAAGCTCAAATGTCTCCTTTCCCCCACCAAAGCTCTGCAATAATCGGCACTTCCGTCCCTCATCACTCCGCCATGCCAATTTTAGAATTGACAGACATAGCCAAAGACGACCATAACAACGACTGAGATCGGACAAAGCCGGTCAACGACCCCCACCCCATCCGGACTTCGTCCTGTAGATTCTGCCGGACCCACGATCAGGAGGGGGTTTCCACGCCCACAACATAAGAGGTTTTTTCTGATGAATCGGCAGAGTCCATCAAACCCAACACCTTTAGGTTTGGGACATAAGGGCTTTGAACACTTGCGGATTCAACCGCCATCATTTAAGACCCAACAGTCGGAGAAAAAGGAACAATGACGCCTCGTTGGCTCCAAAAGTTGTATTGGCTCGTTTTTTTAGGGGCCTTTGGCCTTTGGGGATGGGGGCTATCACAAGCCGCCTCTCGTGGAGAGTTGTGGGGGCCTGACCTCAAGGGTCCAGCCAAAGAAGGCCGCCTGGCTCCCCGACTCAAAGTCCAACAAACCAATGGGCAAACCACCACATTGCGATCCTACCGGGGACGCTGGGTGCTGGTAAACTTCTGGGCGACGTGGTGTGAACCCTGTCGCCGTGAGATGGCCTCGTTGGAACGATTGGCACTCCACCTTCAACAACAGCCCTTCACCTTGCTCGCTGTCTCTGTAGACGCCAACTGGGCGGTGGTACAAAAATTCTTCCGCACCCACACCCAATTAAAAGGTAAGTCCCTTAAAATGAAACTCCTCCTGGATCCCTTGGGAGCCCATGCGATCCGATACGGGACTCGAAAGTTTCCAGAGACCTACCTCATTGATCCCAAAGGTCATCTACGCAAGAAGTGGATTGGTCCCTTTGTTTGGGACTCTCCTGCAATGCTCAAGCAAATCAAAGCGATGATGGCTCTCTCCACAAAGAAGCATTGAGTCAAAGGAGTGTCGGTGATAGAGTGAGATCCTCTGTGGAAAGACCCCAAAGCCCTCATAGATTTGGGTAAAACTGTTCCAATCAATGTGAGTCAAAAAATAGCGTGCGAAATTGTCATCACTGCCAAAAGCCTATCACTGGCGATGAAGTTTTTTGCCCACACTGTGGTGCCCGACGACCTGATACAGGCTTGCAGTCGGGACAGCGTGTAGGGCGACACTACCGTGTGGAAGGTGTGATCGGTCAGGGCGGTATGGGTCAAGTCGTGCGTGCGACACACGAACTCACAGGCCAGGTGGTTGCGATCAAAACGTTGTCACCTCACCTTGCAGCCGATCCAGGTCTACGCGAACGATTCCTTCAAGAGGCCCGAGCCCTCGCCGGTCTCGACCATGCCAACATCATGACGCTACACACCTTCCTTGAAGACGAAGGTAAGCTCTTCCTGGTGATGCAATACATCGATGGCCAAGACGTTGATGCCATGTTTCGACGCTGTGGAGGCCTTAGCCCCCGCGCCTCCATACCCATCTTTCAAGGTGCCTTGCGTGGCTTGGGATATGCGCATCGTCAGGGAATTATTCATCGAGACCTCAAGCCCGCCAACATCATGGTCACCCGCGATGGACGGGTCAAACTTACCGACTTTGGAATCGCACTGATTCGCGGCGGCCTGAGGCTCACTGTCACAGGCGCACAAGTCGGTACTGTCTTTTACATGGCACCCGAGCAGATCCAGGGGGATGTCGCCAAACCTCGCAGTGATATCTACGCCATGGGCGTCAGCCTGTTTGAAGTTCTTGCAGGACGCCTCCCCTTCGAAGGGGATGACTACACCGTTCGCAAAGGACATGTGGAAGACCCGATCCCCGATATCCGACAGTTCCGCCCCGAAGTACCAGAGTTTGTGGTGACAGCACTTCAACGCTCCCTGGCCAAACGCGCAGACCAACGCTTTCAAACAGCAGAAGAGTTTTGTGACGCTCTTGGAGAGTGGGGAGAGGTTCTACCCCTGGTCGAGTGCCCCCTTTGTGGTTCAAAACATCCTGTTGGAGAAGGAGTCTCTTGCTCCTCCTGCGGCAAGGACGAGCTGTGTAGCTTCCATATCATCGAAGAGTACCACATGTGTCGTCCCTGTGTGCAGCTCGACAGTCGAGCCTCCTCTCTCCAAGAACAACCAGGCGTCGCCCCCGTTTCCCATCACAGCAAGGTACACAGTAAGATACAATCCAAAGTGCAGCAAGCGACCCAGCCACCTGCACAACGCTCCACCAACAACGTCATGATAGAACGTGTCACCCCAACCCATTCCGATGTTGCAGCACCAGGGCAAAAACTCTCAGGAGTGAACACACCTGCTGATTTCTCTCCTCAAGTCGCTTCTTCCGCGCCAATTTCAGGATTTGGTGGCCCAGCACAAACCCCCAACCCCGCTTCTGTTTCGATTATGCCTGCGCGAGCCCACACATCCTCCGGCCAGACCTTACCTCCTCATATCACAACCAGTGATCGCACAGAGATGGTTCTCATCCCAGAAGGTTATTTTATCCTGGGAGCACACGATGAACCCAACGCCAACCCACCCAAGCGATGCTATATGCGAGCCTATTATATCGATCGCAACCCTGTCACCAACGCAAACTACGAAAGGTTTGTCAAAGAGACAAATCATCCCGCCCCCAAACACTGGCTGGAGCCAAATGAGCACAGCGAACGCTACTTCTCACCTGAATTCACCTTGCATCCCGTCGTCAATGTGACCTATGACGATGCCCTCGCCTATGCACGATGGGTAGGAAAGCGGCTTCCCTCCGAAGCCGAGTGGGAAAAAGCTGCACGCGGTACAGACAGCCGACTCTATCCCTGGGGTGGAGATTGGGTCGATGGCATGGCCCACTTTGGCGCACCCACCACCTGTCCTGTGGTCTCCCACGCCAAAGGACAGAGCCCCTACGGCGTTTATGATATGCTGGGAAATGTATGGGAGTGGGTCGCTGACTGGTACTCTGCTGAAAGCTACAAACAAATGCAAGAAACCGCACCCACCGGACCACCACAAGGGAAATATCGCGTGATCCGAGGTGGCGGCCATACAGACCCTCTACGCACCGTACGTGTCACAACACGTAATTTCCGCCCCCCCCACCTGCCCGGTGTTGCTGTCGGCTTTCGCTGCGTCCTCGATCCTTAAAACCCGGAATTTCATTGCTCAACGACCCCCACAAAATCCGGACTTCGTCCTGTGGATTCTGCCAGGCCCGCGATCGGAAAGGGGCTTTCCACGCCCACAACATAAGAGTTTTTTTTCTGATGAACCTTGATCATATCGCCATTCAATATACAGACCATATGTGGGAAGCCCAGCAATGGGTGAGTCGTGGCTATGAAGCCATCGAGTGTGCTTTCGGGAAAGGCTCTGTGATGGGCCCATTAAACATGGATCATCATGGCGAGGAATCCTGGCGAGAAGGCGTTGCTCTACGAGCGTGTCGAGATCATTATGGAGCATTGCAAGCCAAGCCCCGCTTTGTTGTAACAGGAACACCCGACGCTGACGCAGTTCTCGCCATTATCGCCCTCGCAGGGCTTGTTCCCCAAGCCTCCATCCCGATGGCATTTGCAGATCTAGTCAATCGTAGAGACCTCAACCCGATTGGGATCCATCTGTTGGAAGAAAAGTACGGAGAAGAACTCCTGTTCTTCCAACAAATCTCAAAGCTTCATCGCGACTCCCGATCTTTTTTTCGAGCCATTCAAGGGATGTGCAAGATCCTTCTCGATGGACTCACAGAGGAACAGCGACAACAAGCCAAACGCAAAGAAGAGCGGCGTATCGGCATGGCCGAAAACTGTTTAATGGAGCACTTTGGTGGAGATGTGATGTTGGTACAGGGAACTGTTTGGGGTTTTGATCGCTGGTACCTCAAAGCCCCTATTATCGTATCCTACAGCCAACGTCACTCCTCTGTTACGATCGGATGTGTCTCAGAAGAACAAGCCATTGCTCTTTTTGGAGACACCGGACTACTGCGTGTGTTTGACGAACTCGGCCAGGGTTGGGGTGGACGTGAAGCCATCGGTGGCAGCCCCCGCGACAAACGCCTCAGCATCGACGACGCAAGAGACGTCGCACGAAAAGTGGCCAACATCTTAGAATGATTATGTCCATGACGTTCACGGTCTGAAGCGAACAAAGTAAACATCGGTCCCCCCCTTATGTGGCATGGCTTGTGTGCCTAGCGTCATGGGACCGTTAAACAATCCTGAGAGAAAGACATCTCCATCGGAGGCAAAGTGAACACCACGAACTCGCTTACTTGAGCGGATGGATTTATCGGAAGCACTTCCATAAGTTTGGAGCCAAGTGACCTTTCCCATACTATCCAGGCGCACAACAAAGACATCGGCTGCCCCCCGGGAAGGAATGGTTTGTGTTCCTATGGTAATGGGGCCTTTGTAGAACCCATAGAGCGTCAGTGAGCCATTTTTATGGAGATGCATCACATCATCATCGGGGTTGCCGATATAAACATAGGAAGGACTCCCAAAGGTTTTGGTCCATATGACTTTACCAGTGTTACTGAAACGCACAATATAGATATCGCGGGAGCCTTTGTAGGGCAAAGTTTGTTTCCCTATTTTGAGGGGCCCACCAAAGGTTCCAGAAAGAGTCACATTCCCTTTTTGATCAACACGCATAGCATAAATTCTTTCCCAAGTGTTTTTACTTCCAAAGCTATTGGCCCAGAGCACCTTGCCCGCCTGATTCAGGCGAGCGACAAAGATATCGTCATCTCCCTGGTGTGATAG
>JALTMC010000319.1 GCA_027005175.1 Myxococcales bacterium | reverse complement strand
GATCATAACCACCCCGTGTTTTCAGAGTTGTCGTTCCAAAGGTTGCAGTGGAATTAAAGTAGCCTGTGGCATAGATATTGTCGGAGCTATCCACAGCAACACCTCTACCATAGTCGTAACTTGAACCTCCAGCACTTTTCCCCCACATCCAAATACCTGTAGCAGAGATCTTTGCAACAAAGATGTCGTTACCACCTTTGGAAGAGAGTCCCGAAGTACCAAAAGTGACGGAGTTTCGGAAATAGCCGGTAACAACAGCGTTCCCAGAGCTATCTGTTGCGATACCATAGCCGTAGTCAGAGCTGGTACCTCCGGCAGCCTTGGCCCAAAGCCACCTTCCCGTGGGATCTATTTTCGCCACAAAGATATCGTATCCGCCACTGTTTGTGGTGAGAGTGATAGCTCCAAAAGTAGCCTGGTTGCGAAGGTAGCCTGTGACAAAGGCATTTCCGGCCTTGTCTGTAGCAATGGCATGTCCACGATCTGTACTTGTGCTGCCCGCACTTTGGGCCCACAGGACTTTTCCATTGGCGTCCATTTTCATGACAAAGATATCATAACTCCGACTCTTGGATGTTAGTTGGATCGTTCCAAATGTCGCAGTATAGCGGAAGAAACCTGTCACAAAGACATTCTTGTTGCGATCAACAGCAATACCTCGACCATAATCAGAGCTGGTTGAACCAAAGCGTTGCGCCCATAGCCACTTTCCTGTTTTGTCTAGTTTCGCCACAAAGATATCACTGCTGTTACCTTGTTGGGGATTGGTTTGTAGGTTAATCGAACCAAACTTGGCACTACCATAAATCATCCCAGTCACATAGGTGTTGTTGTCACGATCAACAGCGATGGAGTATCCGTAGTCAGAACTCGATTGCAGACCTCCATAGCCCAAAGCCTTGGTGACGGAGCCTTTGCTATCCAGTTTCGCCACAAACAGGTCACTCCCCCCACTTGCAGAGAGTGTGGTAGAGCCAAACAAAGCGCCAGTGTAGAAGTATCCAGAAGCGAAGGTATTTCCGGACGAATCGACATGAAGGCCGTAGCCATAATCGGAGCTAGGACCTCCAAGGGAGGTGGCCCACATCCATTTGCCATTGGTATCGATCTTCGTCACAAAGGCATCGTACGAGCCTCGATTAACCAATTTAATGGAGGTTGAGGGAATGACTTGAGAGTTGCGATACTGACCAATCACATAAGCATTTCCAGAAGCATCGAGAGAGAGGTCATACGGTCGATCATAACTTGAGCTACCAAAGTGCTTGGCCCAAAGCCACTTTCCAGAGCTATCGAGCTTCGCGACAAAGACATCCGCACTACCGGAAGATGACAATGAGACACCAAACATCCCAGCCCCAAACGCAGCAGGGCGACTGTAGAAATACCCGGTGACAAAGGCGTTGCCGGAAGCATCAACCTTGATCGATGTACCGTAGTCAGAAGAGGTTCCCCCAGCCTTTTGTGCCCACAACCACGTGCCAGCCTTATCGACTTTCGCCACATAGATGTCATTGGAATTCGAAACGGAAGACAACGTAGTGGAGCCAAAGACCAAGGGGTCGCGGAAATAACCCGTCACATGGATATTTTCAGCCTTATCAACAGCGATCCCAGTAACATAGTCCGATCGGGTTCCACCAGCGCGTGCAGCCGACTGCCAGACCCCTTTCGAATCGAGTTTGGCCACGAAGATATCCTGACTTCCTTTTGAGGTGAGCTTTATTGTACCAAAGGTACCAACACTATAAAATTCACCAGCCACAAAGACATTTCCAGAGCCATCGAGTGCGATGGCACGAGCATAGTCGGTACTCGCGCTCACACCCTTCGTCACCCACTGCCATTTTCCATTGCTATCCACTTTGGCAACAAAGGCGTCCATTCCATGATTGGTAGAGTTTATGGAGAGAGAGCCAAAGAATGCATTTCTTGAGAAATAGCCTGCGATATAGGTGTTGCCCGCGTTGTCAAAGGTAGCGCTGTTGGAAGAGAGGTTACTCCCTACAGCAGAAGTGGCCCATTGCACAACAAACTGACTGTTGAATTTCACCACAAAGATGCTGGAATTCCCACCCCGAAGCGTTGTACTTCCAAAGACGATCTCACCATAAAAGCGACCCATCACGTAGACATTACCACTGCGATCAGAGCCAATGGAGTATCCAATATCAGAAGAACTCGGGTAGACCCCCCCCACACCGACAGCCCAAGATTTCTTGCATTTTCCGGCAGCACAGGCTTCACCCAAAGGACAGGCTTGGCCACAAGCTCCACAGTGTTTTGCGCTGGTTTGAACATCAACACATCCTGCAGCACAACACTGGGTCCCTGTTTTACAGACATTGCCGCAAGCCCCACAGTTTTTGTTGTCCTGTTGAAGACTCATACAGGAGCTACCACAACAACCTTCGCCCTGTTGACAAGATTTCCCACAAGCACTGCAATGATTGGCGTCTTTCTTCAGATTCTTACAGGCTCCACCGCAACAATCACTGTCGCTGTCGCAGAAATTGCCACAGGCTCCACAATGCGTTTTGCTTGTTTTCAGGTCAGTGCAAGTACCATTGCAGCAGGTAGTGCCTGTTTTACAGACATTACCACAGGCCCCACAGTTTTTGTTATCGGTGAGGATGTCGATGCAGCCACTTCCACAGCAGCGCTCACTATTTTTGCAAGATTTCCCGCAAGCCCCGCAGTTTTTATAGTTATTCTTTAGGTCAACGCATGTTTTGTTGGTGCTTCCACAGCACGACAATGTGCTGGGGCAGCAGGTGCTACCACACTGTGTGGCAGGTGCTGAACATACAGTGCATTTACCAGCTTCACATCGCTGTCCTGTGGGGCATTTGTTATTACAAGCACCACAGTGATTGGGATCGATAGCAGTGTTTAAGCAAACCCCCCCACAAGCTTTCCTGGAACCAGGGCACTTGCAGCTTCCACTGGAGCAGGTGGCACCACCAGGACAAATATTATCACACGTCCCACAGTGACGACGATCGAGCTGGGTATTGACACATGTTCCTTTGCAAACCGTTTCTCCCTGTACACAGTTGAGAGAGCATTTCCCTGCACTACAGACCTGCCCGGCCCCACAGAGAGTGCCACACTTTCCACAGTTTTTGACATCCGTCTTCATGTTGACACAGACGCCCTTGCAGTCGGTGAATCCACTCGGACAAACACATTTAATAACGCTTTTTCCTTGTTCATCGACCTTTTGGCAGATCTTGCGACCCGTACAAGCATTGCCACATGTATTACAGTGGCGTTTATCACTTTGTACATCGACGCAAATGCCGCCACAATCGGTATCAAAAGGCCTGGTGTCACAGACGATCTTGCAAGCCCCTTTCACACATTTTTCACCGGACTGACAACGTTTTCCACATGTGCCACAATTTAAGATATCGGTTTGTACGTCGGCACAAGCTCCAGCGCAATCGGTTCGCTCTCCAGGGCATGCACACTTGCCCTCTCGACAGGTTCGATTGGCACCACATTTGACACCACATCCACCACAGTTTTCGATGGAGTTCTTCGTATCGATGCAACCACCGTAGCAGACGCCCTGCCCCGCAGGGCAGGAAGTCACACATTTACCCACCGAGCAAAATTGACCGGAGGGACAGGCTTTACCACAGCCACCACAGTGCAGGGGGTGAACATCCGTCACGATACACTTACCATCACACAAGGTAAATCCACTGGGGCACTCACACTTTCCAGAGTTGCAGATCTGCCCTTCGATACAAGCTTTTCCGCATCCACCACAGTGTTTGGGATTCGATTTTGTATTAAAGCAGCCACCAAAGCACTTGGACTCGGTAGAGTTGGGGCAGGAGAGAAGACAGCGTCCTCCATCACACACTTTACCTTTGGCGCAGGCTTGCCCACAACTTCCACAGTGGCGTTGATCGGAGCGCACATTCACGCATTCATTGTTGCAAACTTGTTGCCCTTCGGGACATTGGCAGACACCACCAACACAAGTTTTACCTTTGCTGCAGGTGGTGCCACAGCCGCCACAATGGGATCGATTCGTTTTGGTATCCACACAACCACCAAAGCAGACCTGAGGTGTACTTTTGGGACAGGAGGAAACACAGCGACCACTCGCACAAAGCTGTCCAGACTTGCAGGATTTTCCGCATCCACCGCAGTGTTGGGAGGCGGTATCAACATTGACACACAAACCGCTGCAATTCTTTTGACCTTCAGGACAGTCACACTTTCCATTTAAGCATCGGCGTCCATCCGGGCACTTCTTGCCACAAGAACCGCAGTGATTGCTGTCGGCTAAGGTGTCTGTACAGCCACCTTCGCAGATGGTTGGTGTTTTGGCAGGGCAAGAGTCCTTGCATTTGCCACCATCACAGAGAGTTCCACCGGTACATTCATTGCCGCATTTTCCACTGTGTTTTGCACTACTGGCCGGATCCACACAGGAACCACCACAGAAGAGCTGCGGGTTAGGACACTTGCAACTCCCCAATGCACAAGTTTGACCACCAACACATGTGTTACCGCATTTTCCGCAGTGCGTGTCGCTTTTAAGGACGTTGACACAACGACCTGCACAAAGCGAATTGGGACTTACACAAAGGCACTTCCCGATCTGACACACAAAGCCGGGTTGACATTCTTTATCTTTTTCACACTCTGGGCTGGAACAAGAAACCACCAACCCCAAGCACACAAAGACCCACAATCCAAAGAGCTTCTTCATCTAAAAATATCTCCACATCAAGACGGGATAGGTTGGCTTACTTAAATTGAATGAGACTTTTATACACACGAGAGCGGTTGTGTAGGTAGATCGCATTGTTTCCGTATCGCATTGAGTTTCTCTCATACGATGAATTTGGGTTCACAGCTTTACTCACCAAGGAGCCTGTGGGCGAATAGCGATACCAAGTAAGTGGGTAGTTTAACCGACCACCGTCGCGAATGACAAAGTCATCGCCCACCAACTCAACGGTGGCATGAACCGTGCGAAAACCATCATAGTAGCTACTACTGGTATTTGCATTTCCAACCTTGTCAACATACTTCAGCAATCGACCCGATGCGCTGTAGAAGTTGGCGGCATGATACCTTCTGCGGTAGTCTTGCCATGTGATCACAAACTGGCTCTTTTTGTTCATGCCAACCACATGGCTTTCATACCAAGCACTCTTTCCACGCGTATTGGCAACTTCAATCATATCAGAGCCCACCAAGGCCCCTGTGGTAGAGAACAACCGATAGAAAATAGGATCACTGGCGTGTCGCTGACAGGTAACGATACCATTGCCAGACACAGGATTCATCGCCAAGCGAATCGCATAAGAGACCCCCTGGCATTTTGTCGTAGATGGACTCACTTTCTGATCCTGCCCCACTTGCTTTCCTTTGTTGTTGTAATACCGGAACCACATGACCTTGCCAGTCTGCTCTTTCCACAACACGGCAAAGGCACCTGAGTTCGCGACAGCGGTGTCAAAGTGGTACTCCGTGCTGGGTGTCGTGAACCATGCAAACGGCGCAGAGATGGGGCTGCAGTTGGCGTCATACAAGCGCGACATCATGACATAAGCACTTGCACTTGATGATGGAGCTTCCCTCCATGTCACCAAAAAGTACAAGCCATTGCGCGACATCTTTACCGTTTGGAACTGCGTGTATTTCCCTGATGCCGAAATAAGAAAGGAGCCTTTCTTTACAGAGAGGTTGCTGTTGTAACAACTACCAACAAGGGCCTGACCGTTCCAAGTAACCGTCACAAATCTACCATCCTCAGCGACATCATAATCAGAAATAGAGCGATATGCTGTTTCAACAAAGCTGGAGGATGGACAGTACTCATCGACGCTACCATCGCAGTCATTGTCAACTCGATCCCCGCACTTCTCAGCAGATGGGAGCACCTCTCCAGCACAAGAACTCCAAGAGAGACCATTGGCAGCGCAAGTTTGCTTTCCTCGCAAACATGGCTTGCGGGGTGTGCCAGTGCTGGTTGATCCATTGTAACAATCACGTGTCGTATTGGGAGTACAAACACACGGTTTACCAGAACAAAGCCCTTGACCAGGAGCCAAGCTAAATGGATTGACATCTACAGTTCGTCGATCGGTTCGAAGTAGGAAGATATTGGCTCCACCGAGTGCAAAGAAGTCGCGTTCCTGGTTTGTTTTGCCCAATCCAACACTGACAATGGCTCCTGAGGGAGAATAACGTAGCCAGCGACCTGGGAACCTCCGCTTATTGGAACGATCCCCCGTAAACAGGACGAAGTCGTCACCGATCAGCTTGATGGAATGAGGACCATAGAAGACATCATACCTGCTGTCATAGTCAGAGCCCAACGCAACGGATTTAACGATCTTTGCAGAAGAGTCGTAGAAGTGAGCTTGGTATAAGCTGGTTTTCTGGCTCAGCCACTCAATCACAAAAGCACCTTTCCGGTTCATTCCTGTAATATGAGTGTCATAGCGACCACTACCGTTTTGGTCGGTGTCTTTGACCATCACCATCGCCTGGTCCACAAAGGAGCCACCTGCTTTAAAGCGTCGATAGTAAATAGGGCGATACTCACGAGACTGACAGGTGACAACACCATCACCCGTTGTGGGATTGAGTGCGACCCGAACACCAAAGTTCGCGCGTTTTTCACAAAAGCGATACGTCGCATCGGGAATCACATCACCTTTCATCAGCTTTCCTTGGGCGTCGTAAAAGTACATACGTACACCATAGCTATCTTTTTGATGACGAAGCACAACCACAAAGTTACCTGTATCATCGATGGCAGCGTCAAGTCGGCCACGTCCTGATTTCTCCTTCAGGTGTGCCATGGGCCTCGTAATCGGCTTGCAGTTGCCATCAAACAATCTGGAGTAATACACATAATCATTGCCGTTGCCTGATCTTGTTTCAATCCATGAAACAACAAACTTGTTGCTGCTTTGTGACACACGCACAGAGACAAGAGCGACACTGCGTGTTTGTTGCTCTGTCACGTTAAAGGCACCCGCTTTGATCGAAGTATCGGGGTTGAAACAACTACCGCGAAGCATCGCTCCATTCCAATGAACCGTAACCAAGCCGCCGCTGCGGAAAGCATCCATTGCGATAACATTGATGGTATTGAATTCATTGCTGGTACTGCAACTTTCATCGACAGAGCCATCACAGTCATCATCTTTTTTGTTGCCACATGCCTCAGCTGTGGGAGTGACTTGGCCAGCACAGGTGCTCCAGGCCGATCCGTCTGCTTTGCAATACTGTTGCCCCTTCTTGCAAGGAAGACGAACATAAGAAGTAGCAGGGCCACCGTCATAACATTGACGCCCCTCATAGGGCTGACATGCACAAGCTGTTGAGCCACACATACCGATACCTGGTGAGAAGTCGAAGCCTCCACAACGAATGGTGTTGTTGAAAACAGCGCAGGCCACACTCTTACAGTTACTACCTGTACAGCCTGTGGGTGGCATCCACACACGTGTCAGAAAGCGACGATAATCCGTGGCAGAGACCGTACTGATGAGCTTTCCAGCCTTATCGTAGCGATACCATGAGTAAGTACCTCTATCCGTACGAGGTGTTTGTCGAAGGATAAAGTCGTTGTCATAGATCTCTACTTTTTGGTGAGTCCATTCAAAACCTTCGTAATAGTAAGCAACCACCGGACCCAACACGAGGTGCTTAACCTTCGTACCGCTCGCACTGTAAAAGAGAGCTTCATCTGTTCTCGCAGTGCCATTCTGCCATTGAATCACAAACTCTCCACGATCATTGATACCCAAAGCATGGGACTGATACCAAGAACTCTTGCTGCTTTCTGTCTCTGGAATCTTGATCATCGCAGTGCCGATCAAGGTTCGATTGCGTGAGAAGCGTTGGAAGTAGATCGGGTTGCTTTGATGGCCCTGGCAGCTCACCACGCCATCACCCGCAGCATTGACCGCGACATGGAATCCATACGGTGTTCCTCGCGTACAGACCTTCGCCTTATCCACAAGCAAGGGACTTCCAAGAACCTGTCCAGACTTATTGTAGAAGACCAAGGATATCTGACCGGTCGGAGTCTTCGCTGCAATCACAAAGTTACCATCCTGGTCGATGGCTGCGTCGTAAACGTAATTGCTGCTCTGTGCAATCGAGATCGCCGCTCCGGTAGAGACAGCTTTGCAATCCTTGTCGTATACACGGAAATAGACTCTTCGAGAACTTGATGATGAAGAACTCCAGCCCACCCAGGTGACCACAGAGATGCCTGTTCTTCGGGAGGTAAAGACGGCTGGAGACTCTTGTCGGTAGCCCGTATTATAGACCGTAAATCTCGCAACTTTCACAGAGCCATCCGGCTTATAGCAAGAGGCATAGAGGCTTCTTCCGCTGGGGTAGTGAACCACAAAAGAACTCCCATCCGAGAGTCGTTGGTAGTCGTAAATGGAGCTGGAAGTATTGGTGGACTGACAGGAATCAGCCTCATCTGTCTTTCCATCACAATCGTCATCGATCTTGTTGCCACAGATCTCTCTGGCCGAGGGATGACACTTCACACACTTCCCGAGATGACAGCGATTACCAGCACTACAAGCGTTGCCACAGGCTCCACAATTCTTACTATTAAACTGCAGGTCCGCGCATCCACCACCGCAGCAACTCTCACCGGTGGAGCAAGACTTGCCACAAGTTCCACAGTTTTTGACATCCTTCTTCAGATCTTTGCAACTTCGACCACAACAACTACGACCTGACGCACAGGCGGTGCCACAAGAGCCACAGTTCTTTGCGTCGGTGTTGAGATTGGCGCAACCACCGGCACAGCAGCTCTCTGAAGAGTTACACTGTTTTCCACAAGAACCACAGTTCAATCGGTTGGTTTGAAGGTTGGCACAACCCCCACTACAGCAAGAAGAGTTCGCAGGGCATGAGGTTCCACATCGACCGCAGTTTTTGACGTCCGTAAACAAGTTTACGCAGGCACCACCACAACATCCACTCAGCCCTGTTTGACCACCGAGAGAGCAGGCATTTCCACAGGTTTTGCAGTGTGTGGTCGACGTGTTGAGGTTGAAGCATCGACCGTTGCAACAACTTTCGCCCGAGCCACAAGCTTTGCCACACAGGCCACAGTTGCTGGCCGAGGTTGTGAGAGAGGCACAAACTCCATTACAACAGGTCTGGCCTGAACCACAGGAGGTCCCGCATTTTCCACAATGTGTCGTGGAAGACTTAAGGTTAGCACACTGACCGCCACAACAGACCTGACCTGCACCACACTTTCGACCACAACCACCACAGTTCTGAGGGTCATTCTTGTAGTCGGCACATTGGCCATTGCAACACGATTGATTCGAGGCGCATTTCCGTCCGCAAGCACCGCAGTGATTGACATCACTAAGAGCTTTCACACACCCACTGCCACAACAGAGTTCACGGACGGCACAGGCGTTGCCACATTTCCCACAGTGTTGGTTGTTGATACGGATATCAACACAGGCTTTGGTGGTACCGCAACAACCGAAAGCAGTGGGGCAACAGGTTGCTCCACAAGCAACGCCCTGGCTGGCAGAAGAACAAACAGTGCATTTGCCTTTGTTACACAAGGAGCCTGTCTTGCACGCGTTTTTGCAAGCGCCACAATGCTCCGACGTAAACTGAGTGTCCACACATTTCCCATCACAGTACGTGTAGTTTGGAGGACAGACACAAGTACCTTTGCTACAGAATTGACCTGTCGGACAAGTGTTACCACACTTGCCACAATGTTTATCATTGTTTTGCAGGTCAACACATGAGGAGCCACAAACCGTCTCCGATTTAAGGCAGTCCAACTCACACTTGCCTGCATTGCACTTAAAGCCAGCTTTGCAGGCTTCACCACACTTGCCACAGTTCTTGACATCCGACTGCAAGTTGACACAGGCCCCCTTACAATCATTCAGTACTGTTGGCTTCGTGGGACATACACACTTGCCTTTGAGGCACCCCTTGAGACCCGTACAAGCATTTTGACACTGACCACAGTGACGAATATCCGTATTGACATCAACACATTGGTTTTGGCATTGGGTGTTCAGAGATTCACTTGAACAATCGAGTTGACATACCCCTTTCCCCTTGACATTCACACACTTGTTGCGAGCGGGGCATTTGACATTGCATTTGCCACAGTTGAGGGGGTCTTTGATCGGATCAACGCACACGCCGTTGCACAGCAACAGGCCTTTGGGACAGGTGCATTTCCCACCGGAGCACGCTTGGCCTTGCGCACAGACAATGCCACAACCACCACAATTTCGGATATTCTTCTTGGTATCGACACAGCTACCAGAGCAATCGGTGGGAGTGCTGGAAGGACAGGAGGTCACGCATTTACCGTCGGCGCAGGACTCACCGGAGTTGCAGGATTTTTTGCAAGCCCCACAATGACTGATATTAAGCTTGATGTCCACGCACTGTTTGTCACACTCCACTTGTCCTTTAGGGCACCCACAAACACTATTCTTACAAAGCTCACCGGCGCGACAAGCTTTACCGCAACCACCGCAGTTTTCAGGATGATTGGTGGTATCCAGACAACCACCAAAGCAGATGCTCTCCGTCTTCTTGGGACAGGTTGTCACACAGCGCCCCTCCGCACAAACCTTACCAGAGGGGCATTGATTACCACAAACACCACAGTTTGAACGTGAGATACGAGGGTCGATACATGTACCACCACAGTCCAGGCGACCGGACAAACACTCACAGGTACCGTTCACACAGCGCTTTCCCCCCGTACATGCAGTACCACAGGTCCCACAATGTTGGTTGCTATCTTTCTTGTTGAAGCAACCACCAAAACAAACGTCGGGATGGGTTTTGGGACAATCTGTAGTGCATTTCCCATTGTTACAAAATTTACCGGCAGCACATTTGTTGCCACATGCACCACAGTGGTTATTGCTCGATTTGGGATTGATACAAGACCCACTACAGTCGAGTTTTCCACCGGGGCATTCACAGTTGCCACGAAAGCAGGTCTTTCCGCCCGCACAAGCCGTGTCACACTTTCCACAGTGTTGGTTGTTGCTTTGGAAGTTCACACAGCTGTTGCTACAATTTTCAGGTGTACTTTTTGGGCACTTGGCTTTGCATTCACCATCGACACAAAAGTTGCCATTTTTGCATTTGTTGCCGCATTTACCACAATGTTCAGCGTTGGCTTGGGGGTCCACGCACGTTCCACAATCTGTCAGCCCTTGGGCACATTCACATTTCCCACTCACGCAGGATTTGCCTTCCGCACACTTCGTTCCACAAGCACCGCAGTTTTTGTTATCTGTCGCAAGGATCGTACAGCTCCCCTTGCAATCCACTTGAGGTAGGGGGCACACACATACGTTTTCTACACAGTTTTTCCCACCAGAGCACAGCTTGTTTTCATCGCATATGGGGGGAGGTCCACCGCATGAGAAGATCAAGCCTACACACCAAATCAAGCTCGCGAACAACAACCATTTTCTCATGAACAAAGTATCCTTATCATTGAAGGAGTGAAAGACAAAGATCAGCAAAAGCCTTCTACCAAGTCATATATCCATTGTGAGGCACAGTTATACGGGACACTGTTTTGTGGGAAGTTGAAACAAGGGCTTTCCCAACGAAGATCACTTGGGACGCTGTCCTTGTCTCAAGAGGCAAACCAAGCAGAGGACTGACTCATCCAGGGCATCCTAGAACACTGACCGGTTTGCCACCCTTTTGAAAGCCCATTCCCAACATACACCATCCCATCATCACATGCCTACGCAAAGTAGACCAGTGCTTGTTCGGTTTGGTCCCTCCATCCATAGAGTGAGAAAACAGGATAAGCCAAACCAAATCGTTTGTCCAATAGTTTTATAGCCTTCTAACTCTTTGTTTTCTTAGGGCTAAGAAAGATTCGCAAGAAGAGGGGTCTACAACAAACAAAAGAAGGGTCCCAATCGCAGATTGACCCCATAGCTATTTCCCGGTATCACAAACACTCATAGAGAGACTCCTTTTTCTCATCCCCCCACGATAGAGAAGAGCATGGCAAAGAAAAAAAAGAACAAACCAAGCAAAAGAAAGCAAGGTTCTCACCGCAAGCAAGGTTCACCCAAGAGCCGCGCAAAGCAAAAAGTGCAAGAAGGTCCCTTGGCCAAACCAAAGTGGAGTTCCTTTGAGAGAGTCGCTCCCTGGTTTATGGCGTTGTTTGGATTTGTGCTGTACGCAAATACGCTGGGGCATTTGTACGCCATCGATGACAACCTTGTGATCTATGGACATGAGTATGTTGAAAAGGGGTTGAAAGGGACGCCGGGAATCTTTACAACACCCTTTACCTACGGAACATCCAAGCTCAACGATAATGGATACCGCCCCATCACCCTGCTGGTATTTGCCCTGGAGATCGAACTCTTTGGAAAAAATGCCTTCTTTCCACAACATCTGATTCATGTCTTGTTTTATGTGCTCTCGTGCTTCTTTCTGTTCCTTCTATTGAGACGGATGTTCTGGAAGTTTCACTATCTATTTGCCCTCTTAGTGTCGATGTTGTATATCGCACACCCTATCCATACAGAGGTTGTAGCAAACCTGAAAAGCCTGGACGAGATCTTGGGGTTCTTGTTTGGCTTTGTGCTCACCACCCTCATGCTCTTCCGATTGATCGATACCAAGAAAACACTTTACCTCGTACTGACCTACGTCTTCTTCGCCATCGGGATATTCTCCAAAGAGAACGTCATCACCTACCTTGTGATCATCCCCTTGACCTTATTTATGTTTAGTGAGTTGAATTTCAAACGTATCGTCAGACTATGCTGGCCACTGGTAGCGATTGTTGGAGTATTTCTGGTGATCCGACAAACCATCTTGGGCCAATACCCTCTGCCAGAATACGATATGATGCAGAATATTCTGATGGGTGCCAAGTCACAGTGGGATCGCTACTCCACAGCTATGCTCGTCATGATGCGTTACATTGGACTGCTGTTCTTTCCTCACCCCCTGGCCTGGGATTACTCCTACAACCAGATCCCTCTCACCAACGTCCAGGATATCCGTGTATGGATCTCTGTAGCCATCCACGTCAGCATGCTAGTCTTCGCCCTCTACAAGATTCGCAGCAAAAATATCTTTGCGTATGGGATCTTGTATTATTTGACGGTCATGTCGGTCAACTCCAACCTGTTTATCATGACCAACTGTACCCTCGGAGAACGTTTCCTTTATTCTCCATCTCTGGGCTTTAGCATCATCATCGTTGCAGGATTGTTCGCCGTTTTTCAAATCAAGACAGTGCCAAAACATAAAAAGGTCCAATACCAGATAGCTTTCTTCACAGTCATGGTCTTGGGAGCCTACTCTCTCAAAACAGTAGACCGCAATGCCGACTGGTATGACTCATTCCGGCTCAGCGAAGTCGATATCAAAAGCAACCCCAACAGCATTCGAGTGATCAGCACGTTAGCGGCTGTCTATCTGGCGACAGCCAAACGCAAAGACACCAGTCCTGCCGATCGCAAAATGTTATACCGAAAGATTATCCCACTGGCCCGGCGTATCCTAAAACTATTTCCAGGACACAAAGAAGCCACCTATAACATCGGCATTTGCTACTACTTCCTGGGCAAGTATGACAAAGCAGAGAAAGCATTTCTCGCGCACTTAAAACAACACCCCAGCGATGTAAAAGCCTACAATAACCTCGGTGGTTTGTATTATTTCCGCAAAGATTACCGAACCGCGCTGAAGTATTTTCACAAGTTTGTGGACGCCAAAAAAGCCGCCTACGCCAAAGCCAAAAAGCCAAAGAAGAAAAAGGAGATCTTGGACGAGCTAAAGAAAGCCATCAACAATCTGGGCGTAGTGACACTCGATAATAGAAAACAACCCGACGAAGCATTGCCCTACTTCCAAGAAGCACGCAATCTCGATCCAAAGTATGCCGATCCTGTGAAGAAAACAGGTGACTACTGGGTTGCCAAAGGAAAGATATTCAAGGCCATTGAGTTCTACCGAAAAGCCGCCAAACTCGATCCAAAGAAATACGGCAACGTCGGTCCTTTAATTCAACGTGCATTTCGGCGTCACAGAGGCCATCGTCGCAGACGGTTTGGTCGGGGCACTCGCCCTCCTGGTTTCCAATGGAACCGAGGCAACTCCAGTCGCTTTGGAATTCCAGGCCGGGGAAAACTCCCCGCCGGTTTACGAACTCGTGGACTCAAAAATCTGCCTGCCGGTCTGCGCCGGAAGCTTTTACAGTTACGTAAGCAAACAGCCCCCTCTCCACAACGCAACCCCTCCAATGTAAGCATGCCACCACCCCGCACTCGTTGACATACAAGACATTGACGGGTACAGATCTGGAATCGAATCCAACAAGAGACCAACCAAAGCAGCCGACAAAACCAAACAACACCAGCGGGAGGGTTCTTCATTATGTCAATTCGTAAACCGTTTCATTTGCAACAGTGGATCGACAACAATCGTGACCTGCTCAAACCACCCATCGGCAATAAAAATCTATACCAAGACGCCGGTGACTTTATCGTCATGATTGTCGGTGGACCCAACGCTCGAAAAGACTTTCACTACAACGAAACAGAAGAACTGTTTTATCAGATCAAAGGTGACATTACTGTCTTTATCCAAGAAGATGGAAAACGAGTCGAGATCCCCATACGAGAGGGGGAGATGTTTCTTCTACCCGCCAAGATCCCACACTCTCCCGTCCGCCCAGCAGACACCATAGGCCTTGTGATTGAACACAAACGCCTACCCCACCACAAAGATGGTCTCATGTGGTTCTCAGAAACTGCCAATGAAAAACTCTATGAAGAATACTTCCACCTCACAAATATCGAAAAAGACTTCCTACCTGTCATGCAACGTTTCTATCGCTCTGAAAAACTTCGTACCTGCCCAAAAACAGGTGAGATCATGGAAGTCGATGACAGATACACCGACGAAACACTTCCAAACCAATAACGACAGTCGCTACTGGCCTTTTACGATATACTGTTCGGGTAGGGTTTCTTGGAGAATCGTCGCCTCCAAAGCACCTTTTGTAAAGTCGTCGGAAACTTGTTTGGGTGTCAAGCGATGTTTTTTGCTTGGCCCTCTTGTGGCATTGGCTCCAAAATCAACAACAAACACTGCACCTCCGGGCTTGAGCGCAGCCTTGAGTTTTGCTGCGTAGGCTCCGCGATTTTGCACATGGTGCCAGGTGTTAACGATTAAAATTCGGTCGACACTTTTGGGTGCCAGTTGTGGGTCATTGGGCTTCACTTGGGTGGCGGTCACATTCTTCCAACCTGCTTTTTTCGCTCGCTGGTTCATATGTTTGACCAGCGTAGCAGCAAGGTCAAGTCCGAGAACCTTCCCCTTTGCTCCGACAGCAGTTCGTAAGTAAGGTAGAAAATATCCCGTTCCTGCACCGATATCAACCACAGTCATTCCCGGCTTAATGGCCATCAACTTAATCACTTCCATGGGCTTCTGCCAGGCTTTTCGCTTCGGGTTATCAAAGATCTTCACCCACCGCTTCACATCACTAAAATCATGTCGCATACCGTGATGATGACTGTGAGCATGTCCTTTTTTGTGAGCGTGCTTCTTCCCATGAGAGTGCTCGTGATGATTTCCCTGCCCCTGAGCATGATGATGAGCTTGAACTTTCTTTGACTTCTTGTTTCGCTTGCAAGACCATAAGACGAGAAGCATGGAGAGGAGCCCGAGCAGGAGAGTGGTTTGTCGAAAAAAACTAGCTTTGTTTGAATGCAATTTTGGCATAAAACCCTCCACAAGTAGTAAATCATTCACTGTAACAAATATCACAACCCATCGATATACGCTCATTGGTTCGAGAGCACAAGAAGGAAAAAAAACATGAGTCAAGTTGACACAAGAAGCGAGACTGTGACGATCACAGACAATTCAACGGGATGTTCTATCGAAGTCCCTATTATGCGGGGAACAGAGGGGCCAGCCGTTTTTGACATAGGACAACTGGCGAAACAGTTGGGTATTTACACCTACGATCCAGGATTTCGCAGCACTGCCTCCTGCCAGAGTGCTATCACTCTGATCGACGGCAAGAATGGCCGTCTCAACTACCGGGGATATCCGATAGAAGATCTTGCTGAGAAGAGTTCTTTTTTGGAAGTTTGTTATTTGTTAATGTATGGAGATTTACCCACGAAAGAGAAGCTCGATACATTTACACACTCCATCACGAACCATACGCTACTGCATGAAGGGCTTCGCGAGTTCTACAAAGGATTTCGCAAAGATGCTCACCCCATGGCGATCATGGTTGGGGTGGTTGGAGCACTGTCTGCTTTCTACCACGACTCTCTCGAAATCAGTAATGCCAGAGACCGTGAGATCACCATGCATCGCCTGATCGCCAAGATGCCTACCATTGCAGCATGGGCCTATCGTTTCTCTAAGGGAGAACCATTCCCCTACCCTCGTAATGACCTCAACTATGCAGAGAATTTTTTGCACCTGATGTTTTCGTATCCCACTGAGAGTTATACAGTAAACCCGGTGGCAGCCAAAGCGATGGACTTGCTCTTCCTTTTGCATGCGGATCATGGACAGAACGCGTCGGCTTCTACCATCCGCTTGGCAGGTTCTTCCCAAGCCAATCCCTATGCGACGGTATCTGCCAGTGTAGGCACACTCTGGGGTCCCGCACATGGCGGGGCCAACGAAGCTGTGATCGAGATGCTCGAAGCCATCGGAGAGCCTAAGAATATCGACGAATATCTGGCCCGTGCCCAAGACAAAAAAGATCCCTTTCGCCTGATGGGATTTGGACACAGAGTTTACAAAACACAAGATCCCCGCGCAACCATTATCAGCAAAGTATGCCAGGAGGTCTTGGATAACTTAAACGTCGAAGATCCACTGCTTGCCATTGCTGAGGAACTCGCAGAACGAGCGCGTAAAGAAGCGTACTTTATCAAACGCAACCTCTACCCCAATGTCGACTTTTACTCGGGTATTATCTTGCGAGCTTTGGGAATTCCGACCAATATGTTTACCGTCATTTTTACGATCGGTCGAACCATTGGATGGCTCAGTCAGTGGAGTGAGATGATGGAAGATCAAGGGATGCGCATCAGCCGACCACGACAACTCTATACGGGTCGTAAACAATGCCACTATATCCCGATCGAAGAACGACATGAGGGTGAAGACTTTTGTGCGATAAAGTAGTCATGTCCCGGCTTCTTCATGATTTGATATTCAATCTGACGCAGAGATGATCGTTATTTCGGTTAAAAATCGGATGGGAGGAAATCGGATGGGGTGATTACTTTTTGAGGGAGGATTTTAATTCTTGTAGGGCAGCCCATCTGGGGTCGATGGTGGTTTCTTCATCCGCCTCTGATGTTTGCTCTTCTATCGCTTTGAGAGGCTCACCGACGCAGGAGTCTAGGACCATCTCACAGGATGGATTTTGAGGGATCTCAAGAAAGATATTTTCACGTACAGGTTGTGAAAAATCAATCTCACCTCCATCATAGAAATAGGTAAAAGGTTCATCGGGTGTTTCATACGAATCATGCTCAGGCATAATGAAGATGCCTTGCAGTTCGAGTGATACAGGAAAGCCAAAGAACTCCAAGCAGCGAACGCACATGCATTTTATTTCCCCTGTCAAGGTCGCACGAAAGAAGACATCTTCATCGTTCCGGTGCACCCAGACCTGCATATCCATAGGACCGCTTGCTGCGTATAGCTCAGCCTCCACAGAGCCCTCATCCACGTCGGACTGGAGTAGCTCTTTGATCCACTCTTGACTGACTTCCCATTGGAAATGTTGTTCTTCTGCATACAGTGCATTTAGTTTGAGTTTCATCAACTTCCTCTATCCAAACTCGCTTTCAAGATACCGCACAATATCGCGCGACTCAGGCATCCACCAATCGTTGTCTTTTGACAAACCACGTAACACTGGAACGGTAGAACGTCCACGGGCCTCATAAAGTTCTTGACGATAAGAGGGATCTTCCAGAATATTCCTATACTCGATTTCGATCCCCAAACGATCAACCGCCCGTCGAACCATCTTACAATAAAAACAACCATTGTAATGATAAAGAATCATCCGCTCTGCTGGAGTCACCTCCACAGGCTCTGTGTTTTTGGCTTTGTTCCAAAAGAACATGACTCTCCTCCATTCTAAAGTCTGAAATAAAAAAACAACCCAACAGTCTTTCCACTTCTCCAAAGGAACGTCTTTATGTCGGCAGAAGGCAGAAAATGTTGCACCTCACTATTTCCCACAAGACATGCTCCCTTCCAGGACTAGCACACCCGACTCGGAGGACACACCCTATTCCCTGCACAGCCGACTTTGAGGACACACCCTATTCCCTACCAAATCCATCCCCCCTGTGTAAAGCCCAGCAACGTTGACCACACTGTCTATAGAGCCTCTACACAGCAGAAGAGACCAAAAAAATGAATTCAGACACCTCACATCTCCCTTACACACAAGGACAGAGACAAGGCACACAACTTATTTAAAAGTGTGACGAGAATCACAGAACAAGATCTATTTGCTCGGGAGAAGCGAAACCATTCGCAAAAGAAACATGAATAGTTGAGAGAGCAGGAGGAACCGTGAAGAAACCATCACAACACAGACCTTGGTTGGCCTTGCTGTGTGTGTTGATATGGGTTGGGTGTGGAGGTCCATCCCAGCAGAACAACAACAATCAGTCCAAGATAGAGCCGGTGTTGGAGATACTTCCTGCTCCTGGGGTTTCAGCTGAGCATCAATCTCCCATCCCCCCTGGCACGATTGTACCCACAGAAGTGAATCGACCCGATGACAAACCGGATGATCCGTCCCTCTTTGTAGGTAGCCTAGGCCCCTGGATAGGAGACCCGTGTAGCAAGAGTTCGGATTGCAGTTTTTCAGGTGGTTACTGCATGAAAGCCAGTGAGGGATTCCCCAAGGGCTATTGTTTAAAGACATGCACCAAATTCTGTCCCGATCGGGCTGGTAAAGCCTTCACCTTCTGCGTAAAACGTGGCTCTGGAGGAACTTGCTTCAGCCGCTGTGATACCAGTAAATTCCCTGGCACGGGTTGTCGCTCGGGCTACAAGTGTCAGAGAGAGCATCGATATAACCAGTCCTCTGTAAAGCAGAGCATCTGTGGCCCCGATCCAAATGGAACAAGGCAGCCTCCCCCCCCACAAACCACCAAGAAATGGATTGGAGATCCCTGCAGCCAAGATAGTGATTGTAATTTTGAGGGTGGTTCTTGTCGCAAAGTCAGTGATGGTTTTCCACAAGGTTATTGCACCAAGTCATGCACGAAGTTTTGCCCCGATCTATCGGGTAAGCCGGGAACATTCTGCGTCGCAAGTGGCAGCAA
>JALTMC010000318.1 GCA_027005175.1 Myxococcales bacterium | reverse complement strand
GTGTACTACTTGGCACCTTTACAGTACTTCTACTGCTTCATGTTTGGATCATCCTGCGACCCCTTCACAAACCTGATCTACCTGTTTGGTTCACTCATATTATGCTGCCCACACTTGGGGTAATCATCCCAATGGCCTTGGCCCTCCTACCTAGACCCTATCATCCTCCTCATTATGTACCGGCAAACACAGGAGTGTTGTTGTTTGACATCGTAGAGTGCATTCTCATTGGAGTCGCACTATCCGCTCCCTTCCTCCTTACAACTCATCTGTTTGCTCGCTTCAAACCAGAGCTTTCCTTCCTGGGCATGAGTGCTGTTGCTGGAGGGCTCGTGTCCAGCATTGGTCTGCAATTGCTATGCCCTAAGGAATCCCCCACACACCTCTTGTTCGGCCACTCCATTGTCGGGATTTTACTTTTCGCCGGTCTGTGGTTCATCAACCAAAAGAAACAACGCTCCAAACCCGCATGACTCACGTTGATCATCGTGAGAGATACGGGCTCCCCAGATTCCAATCCTAGAAGAGTAATGAAAAGCTCAAAGCATTACTTAAGTCGATGGACCATCGTTTTGACTCTGGATCATCGGGATTTTGGGTTAAGGTAGGGCTTCGCCGGACTCGTAAACGAAAGTTAAGTGAAGCATAGTGAGACAGCCTAAGAATAATGGTCACCCGCGTGTCGATTTCAAAGTTGTTAAAATTAATGAAGGTTGCTTGGTCACTGAATTCAAAGGGGGCGAGGGCATCAAACTCAAGAGTATAAGAGATATAACGAGTGATCTGGCCGGTCGCCACTACCGCAACTTCAAGACCTTCACGGTTTGTCGAATCTTGAGAAAAAAGAAGGACCGAGGTATGTGCTTCTTGGTCAGCAGAGTTGGGACACCCGCTGAGATCTGTGGGATTGGGATTGGAAGGATCTCGTTTTTTGCAACGAGTGGTATAGACATTGGTATTCTGATCAAACTTAAAAGCCTCTCGTGCGATTTCCTGACGAAACCCAACACCAAACAAGACGCGCAAGTTGAGCCAAGTCGTGTTGAGAGGCCGAATATTCACTCCCAACCCCTCTTTGAGTAAGATGGGATCAAACACACTGCTGAGTTGGAGGGGTTCAAGCTTTTGTCCATTGGTAACGGCTATCGTTTCACGCAAACGACAAACCGCAGCCACACAGTTGTAGATGGACACATCTTGCTTGGTAAACTTATCCTCATTCGAGAAGTTTGACCAATTCGGCAAGATCACACTATCAAACACGGCACGAACATAAGGGCCAAGCCATGGTAGCAAACGATAGATATAGATGGCTTGTATTTCGAGACGATCGGCCCCCTTTTGAAAAACCCCTTGTGGGGGCACTGTAAATCCAAGCTCCGCACTGACAGTGCTACTAAAATAATGTTGCTTTTTGTTGTAAACGATACGCCCAAAAAAGAAGGTAGCCATACTAAAGCTAAGACCATTGGCTGTTCCTCCCAGATTCTTCGCATAGTTGAGTAGAACATTTCCGTTGAGTTGTAGGCTCCAGCGCCAACCTCCTTGTCCAAGGGACTTGGACTTGTGTAGGAGCACTCCGCCCCCCAGAAACTGATTGGTATTTTTGTTAATGACGAGTCGGAATCGTGTAACCTTCCCAGGATCAACCTGAACAGTAAAGTAGTTTGTGCGGGCAAGATAGCTATCACCCACACGAACGATCATATACATCCCAGGAGGGATGAGCCACGGTCGAACTTTCTCACCAAGTTCATCATCTGCACCGATTCCGGTACCAATGGGCATACGTCTTGTGAGATGGATCAGGTCGTAAGTCCCGCGAAATTGAATCAACCGTTCATCCACGACCCGAATGATCAAGGCGGCCCATCGCGGTCGAATAACGGTCATCTTATTGCGCTTAACCCGGACCTTGTAGGTGGGCAGCAAACCGTTAGCCAGACGACCAATTCGCACCGTATAAACACCTGGAAGAACGAAGGACTTCTTCCCTGTTTGCGTGATGGCAACTGGGCGATTGTACTTATCGTACAAAGCGTAAGAGACAGGAGCCACATTGGCTTGTCGAATGATATTGGGAACAAAGACGCCGCCAAGGTCAGGAGGGATGGTGCCTGGGTCTGCAACCATTTGCCAGACCATCCGAGCCAATTCCTTATGACTTGCATCGGGAATCAACTTGTGCAACGCGGTTAGCATCTGTTGAACGGACTTAAACTTTGAAAGGGAAAAAGGCAAAACAATCACATCCTTCTTCCCTCGATGAAAACTCTTTCGAGAGCGAGAAGCAAACTCCTCTTGAGGGGCTAAGATCACAGGTTGCTTTGACCTTGGCTCAAAGAGAACAGGCCCCTTTTTCTTACGGACCGAAGGCTTTGTCTTGGAAGAACCAATGGAAGGCTTTGTCTTGGAAGATTGGGCAAAGGCCGACGAACCCAACACACCTGATGCAAGAGTACTCTCAACCAACAGGCTTATACCTAAGAGGAGAATGACCTGAATCAAGACAAGGTTCCAGTTCCTCACATCTCGCTCCATTTGAATATGCTCACGATGACAACCCATACACAAGCGATCACCAAGAAAAACGACCTACACGCAAGCGATCACCCACAAAGAAGTACTCACTTTTTCAAAAAAACTATTCTTTCCCATTGGACTTATGGCCACCGTTCTTTCCCATTGGACTTATGGCCACCGTTCTTTCCCATTGGACTTATAGCCACCGTTCTTTCCCATTGAACTTATAGCCACCTTTATTTCCCATTGAACTTATAGCCACCTTTGATCCTTCCACCTTTCGAGCTATCATCGCGTTTGATAATAAATCGAATGAGCGTTTTAAAGATACGTGAACGCTTCACCTGCCCCAGAATGGTTTTGAAATCTTCAAACGCGGTGGGGTCGTTTATGATAGCACCCAAGGTCCCCTTCCCTGCACGGATATCTCTCATTATCGTGCGAAGATGATCGGTCGATTTCACGATATTGGTGATCAACCTTGAAGGTGCTCGTGTATACAGGATCTTGTGCAACAAGGTGCCTTTTCGTTGCGGTGCTTGAAGAACCCGTGCGAGGCCTGAAACAGCGATCCGTGCAGCCCCGATGGTGCGATTGACATTGTTCACCAGTTGGCCACTTTTTCGAGACAACACCAAGGTGTGTACCAACGTACCGGGCCTCTTGGCCCGATAGATGATACGATCAAGCTGACGTGCCGTCTTCTTTAGACTCAGAGCCAAACCATTCACTTGGGCCACAGCCCCAACCAAACTTCGGCTCATCCTTCGAGAGTAAACAATATCATGGATTAATCCAGGCCCATTCTTTGCTCTCTTTAAGAGGCTTGCGGTGGAAGAGACAATCCCTTTCAAGCTATTGGAGAGCCTTGGATCTTTGTATTGCATCAAGATATCTTCCACACTCTTGAGGGAACGCTTCAGGGAGGAGATAATCACTCCCCCTTCTGCAATGAAATCATTGAGTGACTTTGGAGTTGTCCCGACAATATGACCGTTTGCCTTGACCTTCTTACCCTTCGTTCCCATGGAGATCTCAACAAGAGAGTCACCGAGTAATCCCTTGCCTTTGATCGTCGCAACAGAGTCCTTCGAGCGCATATACATGAGCATCTTCTCCACCACCTTCATCCTCACGAGGATATACGGTTTTTGAGACTTTGTGCTCCCTTTCTGTCCGGCCTTACGCTGCTCTTTTCCACGAGGGGGAACTCCAGACCCTTTCGATTGGGGAGTGGTAATAAGGATCTTATCCACCACACCGATCTTCAAACCAGACAAACGAACTTGTGAGCCGACCTTTAAACCAGACACAGAGCGAAAGGAGGTAAAGAGGCTCACTTGTTTATCAAACATCTGAGTCGCAGAGCCGATCATAAAGATCAACACAGCACCAACGCTAAAAGCGATGAGAACAAACAGTCCTACTTTGATCTCAAGACCACGCTGTGATCCCATGGCGTATACTCCTATTCTTCAGTTGATCGGAACATCATCTGGGATGCCACGTAAGAAACGATAAAGGATCGGGTCGGTGGACGTTCGAATCTCATCAACTGTCCCAATCTTATGAATCTTCCGACCATACAAAAATGCAATCCGGTCAGAGAAATAGAAGGCTCCACTCATGTCGTGAGTGATCACAATCGAGCAAACCTGTCGCTGTTCTTGAACCTGTCGAATCAACTTGTTGATATTCACAGTGCTCTCTGGATCGAGCCCTGTGGTAGGCTCATCATATAAAATAACCTCCGGCTCCAAGGCAAGGGAGCGAGCCAGGCTCACCAGCTTCTTCATCCCTCCCGACAACTCAGAAGGATATCGATTGGCCATCTCCGGCGGCAAACTTACCATCTCCAACTGACGAAACACTCTCTCTTTCAACTCGTCTTCTGGCAACCGCAGATGCTCTCGCAAAGGATATGCGATGTTCTCAAACACAGAAAGAGAGTCAAACAATGCGGCCAACTGAAAAACCATGGAGATCTTCTTGCGAACAGACAGCATCTGCTGTTCATTCAGTTTGGTTAGATCCCGATCATGGAATAAGATCTCGCCACTGTCGGCAGTAAGCAAGCCAACAAGCATCTTAATCATGACACTTTTACCAACCCCAGATCCCCCCAAAACTGTGATCGTCTCACCAGGGTAGATATTGAAGTTGAGATCGTCATAAATACGTTTGGGACCAAAAGCTTTGGTCACATGCTGAAAACGAATGATGGGCTCAATCTGCGACATCACCAAACCTCCCACTCCACATGTCATGTCCGTAAATAGGACACTGTATGTAACGCAGGCTTAAAAGAGTCGAGCCTTGGAAAAGACCCATCATGTTACGTCTGGAGCCTTGGAAAAGACCCATCATGTTACGTCTGCAAGAAGGGCACCCCATATCACGCTCGCTCCCGTTAAAAAATGGTCATCAAAGCTTTGGTCATAAAGAAGTCACTCAATAAGACACTGATACTGATCAGCTCCACCGTTCCGGTGGTAGAGAGGCCAACACCTTGTGTACCACCTCGTGTTGAGAAGCCCTGGTAACATCCAATCATTGCGACCAAAAAGCCAAAGACGAGGCTCTTCATCAAGCCACTGATAAGGTCGGACATATCGATAACATCAACAATCGATTGATAAAAGAACAAGGGAGCCACATCGAACTGAGAAGAGGCCAAACCGGAAGAGGCCAACAGGCCGATCATATCAGCCATCACGGTCAGTAAGGGGAGGATGATCAGAGTCGCAGCCAAACGAGGAACAACCAGCTTTCGGATCGGATCTGCGCCCAGAGCACGAATCGCATCAATTTGCTCTCCGACTTTCATAGAGCCAAGCTCAGCAGCCATACCACTTCCGATTCGCCCCCCCACAATAAGAGCAGTCAAAACGGGAGCCAGCTCCCGTAACACCGAGATCGCAACCACAGGACCCACGTAATCTTTGGCACCAAACTTGGCGAGACCATAACCAAATTGGAGGGTCATCACAGCCCCAACGGCTGTGGCTGTACGTAGAGCGATTCGTCGAGAGCGCACTCCCAAAAGCTCG
>JALTMC010000317.1 GCA_027005175.1 Myxococcales bacterium | reverse complement strand
CCTTAGAGGTCTTATCTTGGGGACGTTGGGACATGTTTGATTCCTTTACTTCTGTTCCATTTAAGGAGCCTTGTTGGGCGGCCTCCCTACGCCAGTTGTAAAGTGTGACATCACGCAACGTTTGCAATGATTCACTGTCATGCTTACATTCTACGAATTTCCGCATGGAAAGAGACTCGACGGGAGTGCGAAGCTCCGACTGAGTCTCTTCTGTGAGGTTTCAGAGATCGGCAGGAGCCTCGCGCCCTCGTGAAGCCAAATGTCGAAGTTGTTGAATCGCCAGTCCTATCTGCTGTAGGAATCATAGCTACTTAGAAAACTGCTAAAGAATGCGCTATTACGCTTGGGCCTTGGCATTGTTACGCAACCTTATAACAAGAAAGACTGCGGCAATTCCAAGCACACCGAGTACGATCCAAGGCCACTGGTACAAGAGCTTCCCACTTGCAACGTTCAAGGTAGAGAGCCTCTTTCCCTTTGCATCACGAGCCGTAAGGCTGACCTCTTTCCATACGATCGATGTACCTTTGACACCTTCAACATTCATTGTACGTAAAAAGTACGCAATCGGACTGAATGAAGATGCTGTTGTGCGGGTGTAGAATCCTTCTGATTTAAAGAGCCCCTTGCGGCGAAAGAATGCCGAAACAGGAAAGCCTTTCTTGTCCCCTTTCCCCTCTTCTTTAAAACTCTTACTTCCAAGGTTTGAAAAGGTACACTTACGAAGCCACGCTCGCTTCGCAGTGACACTCATCTTTGCGAGATTGCCTTTCGTTGCTCCCGCACCCGGATGTTTTTCGAGCAGAACAACCAAAGCATCAGCCTGTTTGAGAGTCAAAGCAACCAAACGTACAGAAGTGCGATATCCCTGGGGAGGGGAAAAGACCTTACCCCATTGCACAGGAAAAAGCTCCACACGATTCTCCTCCATGGCACTGCGAAGCTCCAGCAAATACACAAATCGGTGAATATCGGGAGGGGAGTTTAAAAGATATTTCACTTGAATTCGTTTTGAACCAGAAGGCGGACCGATATCCGCTCGTACTTCTCCGTGGCCCAACATCATCATAGCCAACCACACGACTCCAATCCCAAACACTTTTTTTAAAAACATACTAACTCCTGTGAATGAAGCGAAAAAGGTCACACCAAACACCTGCTTCTGCCGGTGCTTTGGATTGTATTTCCGAAAGCAAGAGAGAAACAAGATGCTACCGGTGCTTTGGATTGTATTTCCGAAGGCAATGGAGAAGAGCATGGTGTGTTCTTCTACGCATGGGAGTTCGGATATGGTCAGCTCCTAGAATCACAGCATGCTCAACCTTTGAGAGACGTTTCACCATCGCTATCGCACCGGGCAGTAGAGGGTCTTTTTCACCGATAGTGCTACAGGTAGGGATCTTCATTTGACGCAAGACTTGTTCTTTTATCACGAGATCCTTTAATCCTTCAAGGACACCAACCAGTGCCAAGCGATCATTAAAAAATCCAGTCATCAGATTACCCCACAGAGTGTGAAGAAAACCCGGCTTCTCCCGTTTTGGGTCCAATTGTGCAGCGACCGGACCGATCGAGTGTCCAGCTTTTAAGTCTTTGGCTGCCTTTTTCATGGCCTTCAGAAATCGACTTTTGTTGGGATGTTCCCAGCCCGCTCCCATAACAGCAAGAGAATAAAACCTCTTTGGAAACAGGGTCGCCATTTTTAACGCAAGAAACCCTCCTAACGAATACCCAGCGATATGTGCCCGAGAGATCTTGAGATGATCCAGCAGGTGAACCACATCTCCGATCATTTTCGTTCCATACTCACCCAACTTATGTGGCTTACCACTCAGACCATGACCTCGAAGATCCATGGCAATCACACGAAACTCCTTTGACAACGATTCAATGATCTTAGGCCTACGCCAATTCAGATCGGCTTGCACAGCAAAACCATGCAACAACACAACAGGCACTCCAGAGCCTTCATCCGTATAGTGGATTGGTACTCCATTGGAGGAAAAAAAAGCTCCCTTGATCCTTCAGGTGACTGCCGAGTACAGTGTCACAGAGCCAGCCACCAGCAAACCTAGGAAAATAACAAACAGCCACAGTATGATCTTCCGAATCTTTTTCACACCTACAACCTTCGACGATCAGTCCTTGAAAGATGAACCCTTTCATGATATTCATCCTCGATGATAAATCAACAACAACCCTATGTTTTTCAAATATTGTTCCAACACATAATATGGAGCGAAGGATGAATGAGTATGACGAACAAGATGGACTTTTATTGGAAGATGAACAAGATGGACTTTTGTTGGAAGAGGAAAAGGTAAACCCTTCAGGACTGGGTATAGTGTCCGCTCTTATCCTTGCTGTTTTCTATTATGGTTTTCTATTTATTCTTGTCGTTATCACAACACTCACAACAAGTTTTTCCTTTGATGATCCATCTCGGAATTCGAACTCCCCGCTTGCTGGAGCAATGATATACTATGGCCTGATAGCCTTAGGAGCAAGTGGACTGAGTTTTTTCATTTCTGTCTTTAGGCCTCACCTGAAACGTTTTAAATATGTAGTCGTTGGTACATTTTTAATGATTGGAGGCTCCATTTCATTTCTTGTAGGGTGTGGGAATCTCCTATAATTCATAGATTTTTTTTATCATATTTAGATATAACGGCAATGTTGGGGGGTGCGATCCCAAAAAGGGGGGCAAATCTGTGAGAACTTGCTACTTGCTACTTGCCCTTAAGATAAAATTTACAGATATTCAGTGCTCCAAGTCTATATCAGCGAGAATCGACCCCTTGTAAGACCCCTCCCCCTATCACTTTCTGATAGCCCACGTGGTTCGAACCAGTCTCAGGGAAAGAAAAGTTAAGTCAAGCATTTAGATTATTTGTGCTAAAAATACGTCAGACCTGTAGGCCTCTAATATAAGGAAAGAGCCATGTCTGACGAACTCACGAAGTATACTTCCTCCGCACTTGTTTCCGCTAGTGTTCTCAGCGACAAATCTCCACCTTCTTGGCTGGCTGCTGCAATTATCGAATTGAAGCTCTGGAAAACACGAGGCTTATTGTCTCAATTGCAAGAGATTCCTTGGTTACGACCTGCCAAACGTTATGTTCTCTGTGATCTGGTCCTGGTCCTGCTCGCTTGCGCTGTGAGTGGAATATCATCTTTACGCGAATTCTATAGGGAGATGTGGCCGTGGCAGGATAGCCTTGCTGCGATATGGGGTCGGAAGTGTTTACCTTCTCGTTCCCGAATCGTAGAGATGCCTTATTTCGTGACCCAGGAACACCTTGACGCATTGCAAACACTTTTCCTCAACGATGCAGCGAACCATTGGCCCCAACACTCTCTTGGAGGGTTACGCACTCACCAAGGTGAATGTCGGCTTATCTTTGATCTTGATCCAACTCGAATGACGGTTTTGGAGCGAGGACTGGGAGAAACAGAGGAACGCCCAGGAGGACAACGACGAGCAAGAGAAGCAACTGCACCAGGCTATACAGGACGAAAAAGAGGTGACCGAGTTCGTACTCGAACAGTGGTGCATTCTCCTCATTCAGGAATGTGGGTTCTGACTTTTGGACATCCGGGTAATCCAAATCATTTGGATACACTGAATCGTAGTGGTGAAGCCATTAAAGCGTTGTGCACCCAACTCGAAGTATCTCTCTCGGAAGTGGTGGTGCGAATGGATGGAGAGTGGGGGCATTTGAAGCACCTAGTCGTACTCAAGCAGAAGGGATTCGGTTATCTAGCCCGTGTAGGAGATTACAGTGTCTTACGCCTTGCGCAAGTCCAAGCCGTCCTGGAGCGAGGTAGCTCAGTTCTATTACAGTTACCAGATAGCTCGGTAGAACGCGAAGTCTTTGATGTACCAAATTGTCACTGGCAGAAAGGCCTTGCCAAACCATCATTAGAGACACGTTTTGTGATTACTCGCCGGAAAGCGCGACAGGATGGGAAGAAAGAACGAGTGGGGCATAAGCGCGGCGAATGGGTTTATGAAATAATAACAACAGACCAGAGCCCCAAAGTTCTAAGTGCAGCAGAAGTAGTAACGCTTTATCTTGGGCGTGGGAGCTTTGAGGGGGTTCTTGGACAGGAAGACGCGGAAATAAAAACAGACGATTGGCGCAGTTTCTCACCGCAAGGGGAAGATCTGTGGCAAATACTATGCCAATGGGTTTGGAACCATCGTGTTCAGTTAGGCTCATTAATAGTGCCAGAAGAGTCTCCTGCGGAGCGCGTGTTGAAGTTCGAAGCAGTGACTACAGCTCATCAAGGAATGCCAGTAGATCTGGAATGGGAAGAAGCCAAAAAAATGGACGATTTACAGAGATGGTTAGAAGAGAAAAAAGAAACAGAATTGTGGCAAGAAAGGCCGTCGGGAAATGAAGGAGTATTTACGTGCAACCCGGAGGGTTTTGTACACTGTCCACTTGGGTTTAAAATGCGTCTTGTAGAAAAGAGAGAACGTGTGAGCGGGTTACGTCACCGCTACGAGATGACAGCCGCCAAGTGTGAAACATGTCCTTTGAAAGGAGACTGTCGCGGCAAGAGAAGTTCAAAGCTCACGGGTCGTAAGATTGATGTTCTAGCGGAGCTTATTGCCTTTTCTCAGAAGGAAGGTCTGACGATTAAAGTACTCTCAATACCTCTGACAGATAAATCAGATCTCGCTTTGTACCAAAGTATCTGCGAAGTTTCATTGTCTGGAACATTAGAACATGAAAAAAGACAAGAAGAAAAGGAACAGTTATCACAAAAGAATGTGGTAGAAATGGAAGAAGTAGAGGTAAAAAAAAAGAATGAAAGAACAGAAGAAGCTCCTGAAGAAAGTGAGCAGTCACCACAAGAACAGGTGCTAGAGGCTAGGCCACTCGAAGGAGCAGATGTCGAAGAGGTGATGCAAGAGAAGGTTCCAGTACTTCTTTGGTACGATATAGCAGCCTCTGCTTGTCGTGGACAGTTCACAGAACAAGTCAGAGGAGAACAGGTGAAAGTAAGCTATGAAGAGGTAGACAGAGGAGAGCAGGTAAAAGAAAGCTATGTAGAGGGAGCAAAGGACAGAGAGCTTGGGCTGGAGTCTCAACTGAAGCTGGAAACTCAAGACGAACGGGCCCATCGTAGACGAACATGGAAAGAAAAGCTCGCACTAAACAACCGGCCTACCGATGCTCTCAAACTCTCCATTGAGGTGACAGGCATACCACCCAAGTTGGCAGAAGCTGCGGGGCTCCATGTCATTCCTCTTCCTATACCAACCTATACTCCGAAAGCAGGGGACATTGCACATCTCCATGAAAATACAACGAATCCCCCATAACTGGTTCGAACCACGTGGGATAGCACGGTGTCACTTTCTATCACATGTGTTTACTCCGATAATACTGTAGGTAGAAGCACCAGCCGTGTGAAGAGGACTTGCGAATCGCAATAAGCTTGGTTCAAAGGTTCAAAGGCATATTTGCAAGCTTTCCAAATATACCTTGTTCTTGTTTCATAAGTCGCAGTCTCATTGTTTTGTTCCCCCTCCTCACCGCCGGTGGGGAGGGGGTTAGGGGG
>JALTMC010000316.1 GCA_027005175.1 Myxococcales bacterium | reverse complement strand
CTGAAGCACACCTTTGATCTGGGCGACACTTTGAATATACCCACCTAAGACCTGTGGTTTGGCTCTCGCAAGCACAAAACGAACAAAACGGAAGCCACCCCCTTGAAGCTCCTCTTGGAGCACAGAGACAGCCTTCTCTCGTGCACTTTGTTTCCCGCCTGCAAGCATGGAAAAGGAGTCGTCAAGCACAATCACCCAAGGTCTTTTCTGTTGTTGAAAAGGCCACTGAGGACCAACCGCTGCCGCGCAAAGCAAAAGAAGGATCAACAGCTCCAGCAAGAAGAGCCATGGGGCTCGAAACCGCTGCATCGTTTGACCGCCGTCCTGAGGCTCCTTTTCCAAAGACCAAAGCATCAAGCTCGACACAACCATACGTCGCTGAACGCGGCGACGCAGCCGATAGATCAGGACCAGAGCAGGAACCGAAAGTAAGGCCAACAAGGCCCATGGATGTGTGAGTAAGGGTATCAAAAAAGTATCCTTATCATCAAAGAATGGAGGTGAGAGATCTCACGGTGTGACTCCTATGGACGACAGAAGACCGCAACGCGAGAGATCTGTGCGGTGTCGCCAGGATACAGCCCGACGGCGTGACTCCTATGTACTCCTATGTACTCCTATGTACTCCTATGTACTCCTATGTACTCCTATGTACTCCTATGTACTCCTATGTACTCCTATGTACTCCTATGTACTCCTATGTACTCCTATGTACTCCTATGGGATATATAAGATCTCAGCAGCAACCAGCTCATCCAGTTGCCAATCCCCGACGAGATCCTCGGCGACCAGGGTCGAAAAGACAGCCCCAGCTTGCTGAGCAGCCATCATCCAATGTTGTTGATGTCTTTCAAAAGCCTCCTGGTATTGTTGTTGAGCCAAGCTATCCACATAGACTTCTTGAACCTCGGAAGTTTCACTATCAACCAATCGAATATATCCTTGTTTGGGAGGCTCGATGTCTTGCCTCGCAAGCACCTGAATGACGATCACATGGGAGGTTCGGTCTGCGAACCATCCAAGCAATTGTCGTGGGTCTCCCATCCAAAGCAAGTCACTCAATAAGATACGGATACTTTGAGGTCGCCAAGAAGGCGGTAGATGAGCAAACGAAGCGAGAGGATTTCCAGTGTCTGTAAAGGATACATTTTGCCAAGCGGAGGGTGTCGCTGTTCCGTTGGCAACAGGCTGACACCCTTCAGCCGTAAGCCATGTATTATGGGAAAACCCAGACTGTTTTGCAGAAGTAGCGAGGATCGCCGCGAGAGTGAGGGTCGCCTGTACTTTGCAAGTATCCTCCAGAGCCATGGACCGGGAACCATCCATCACGATCTCAACATGAGGTAAGACTTCATTTTGGTATAGCTTGACAGCTAACTTATCGCTGCGAGCGAACACACCCCAATCGATACGACGCAAGTCATCACCGGGTTGATACTCCCGATGTTCTCGAAACTCAAGAGAGCTACCGACTTGTTGCCCCAAACGCACCCCGGTATGACCCGAAGGCAGGTGACGTGGTGGAGCCAGAGCATAGCGAGCCCCTATTTGCTCTCCTTCACGCAGAAACTGTCGAAACGTTGCCTTCATTGCCCCTCTCAGGTTCATAGGATAAAAAGCGAGTAAAGTATCGTATAACTTGAGGGAGAATCCACACAAGCATCAAAGCAGACCAAACCAAAGCAATCACAAATCCTGTCTCTTTGTATTTGTAAGAGCCCAATACAAAGGGGGTGAAGATCATGCTACCCTCTTGAAGATTTCGCCAAAAACCCAGAAAAAATGCAAAGAGCATAGGCAAGATCGAACAAGCAGCAAACACAAACAAAGCAAATGTCCAGGTAAAGCCACTCCGCACCTGTTGAAACCAACGACGGCGAATGAGATATCCGGTCGCGGAGTAATTAAAAGCAAACAGCAACCCACCGGAAGGAATCATCCACTCGTTGTTGAAAGAAAAATGCCTCCATCCCGCCCAAAAGTATCCGCTCAGACCTCCAAGACCGATCACCACCAATGTGGCAAAGAGAGAGAGGAACACCCACACAACGCCACTGTAGACCCCACTGTAAAAAGGAAAGACGAGGACGCGCAAAAGCTTGTTCTTGGGGATCGTCTTTGTGACCCGGTATCCGATGGATTCACGTTCATTGATCGTAAAGAAGAGAATGATGGCGAGTGTTAAGGAAACAAGGAGCGTCCATCCGAAGATCGGCCTGAAGCTATGCTCAACAAAGGAGAAGACCAGAGCGAGCACAGCAGAAACCACCCAGATGATGGAGAGAACAACGCGCACAGGAAGGACACGGTTGGAAGAAGGTGTAGAGAGTAAAGCGACAGAGAGAACAAAGAGTATGGCAAGGACAGACACATAACTCAAGAAGAGAAGAGTGACAACCCAACCGATATGACGAGAGCCAAGCATACCAGCAATCCCCAACCGGACAATTCGAGCGTTAAAACTTGTGACGAGCAAGAACCAGGAAAAAAGAATACCCAGCAAGACAACTCCAAGGATGATTCGAACAAAACGACCCACAGGGAGGCACGCAGCAAAGATGGCCAGTTGAATCCCCCCAAGGATAGCGAGAAATGAGATCCCCAGGCTGGAAAAGATCGAGGGGAGATCGATACCTCGCAAGAGGTAGGAGACCGTCATAAAAGGGGCACAGGCACTGAAAATAAGAATGGTTAAGACGACGGCAGACTGGAATTTTCCAACGACAATGGCCCGTGGAGAGAGCGTACTAATAAACATCAGGTCGGCGTTTTGGTCAGTCCGCTCCAAAGACATTCGAACTCCCGTATACATCGGGACAAAAAGCATACAAGTTCCAAGCAAGATGGCTTGTAAAAAAGAGAAGTAGGTCCTTCCGGCTCGCGATGAGATCCAAGAGGTTGAAGACACATCAACAGAGAGCAATGAACCACCCAAAAGGATCATCTGCAGCAACAAAAATCCCAAGAGGACCCAAGAGAGAAATCGGCCTTGCACCGCCTGTCGAAGTTCTTTGACAACAATAGGGTTGAGTTGGTCATCCATCCAACCCATCACACGTTGAAATGCGCTCACTGCACTTGCCCCTCTGTGATCGTCATAAACAGATCTTCCAACTTGGTTTTTTCTTGATGGAACTCGACAATCCGGTGGTTTCGTTGCAGCAACAACTCCAGCAAAGAGTGGCACTCCGCGTCACCCCCTTCAAGCTCGACCGCCACAAAATCCGAAAGTATCTTCGCATCGACAACATAGGGGAGCTGCAAAAGGTCTTTGAGCAGCTCATCGCGGGACCCCATAGACCGAATCAACAGAGGTGTATAGAGAGATTTCTCCTTGGCCAACTCCTCTAGTTCACCGGCTCTGAGCAACTTTCCCTGCTCAATGATCACGACATTGGTGCAGATCTCTGCCAACTCTGTTAAAATATGAGAGCTGAGAATCACCGCTTTGCCCTGCTCCGAGAGAACTTTTAATAGCTCGCGAAGCTCAACACGAGCCCTTGGATCAAGCCCCGCCGCAGGCTCATCCATAATAAGGATCTTTGGATCATGCATCAAAGCGCGTGCCAAACTCACACGTTGTTTCATACCTTTCGATAACGCATGCAGATGCTTATCCCGTATCCCCTTCAGATTCGTAAAGTCTTCGATCTGCTCCACTGTTTGCGAGCGATGAGGATTGCGTATTCCATAAGCCCGACCGAAGAAATCAAGATACTCATGAACTGTCATATCCCTGTGGGTTGGGAGAGAGTCCGGCATATAACCCACAACCTTCCGAATTTTTTCAGGCTCCTGTACGATAGAAACCCCATCAAACGTAATATCTCCCGAGGTGGGCTCCTCCAGGGTTGCCATAATCTTGATGGTGGTTGTTTTGCCCGCTCCGTTGGGCCCCACAAAACCAACGATTTGCCCCGACGAAAATGAAAAGGAGATATCATCCACAGCTTTGGTCAAACCAAAGTGTTTTTTGAGATGTTGAACTTCAACTTCCATAACGGCTCCCTTTCAAGATGCCATAGACCACAGCAACTTCCCGGACATTTCGAACACTTGCAGCATGAGAGTCAACAAAAGGAGAACGCTTTAACTCTGCAATATAAGTCCCCGGTCGGAGATACCTCTCCGGCGATCCTGTTAAGAGCTTCCCCATATGGATCCAGTTTTTGTCGTACAACGAGCGAAGCTTCCGTAACTTTGGTCCGAGAAAGATCTTCCCACGGGATGGAGAGAGCCAAGGAGTCAATGTTCGTTTCGCTCCCGGAGCCAGAGGAGATCCCAACGAAAATAGGCGACCTTTGCGATCCGAAAACCACAAACGCTTAATCTCGCGCCCCAAACCATTGGTGACGTAGATAGAACCATTTGGCTGTGACGTCACAAGGAGACGTTCTCGCCGGACCTGGCTTTTTCGAAACTTAAAATGAAGGGGCAGCCTCGACGCAATCCAACCTGTTGAGAGCTTCTGCTGATGGTCCCAATTAACCGTCAAGGCTCTTCCATCCTGGCGCCAATAACTCAAAGCTATCTGCGCACTCAACTCCGTATTGTAGCTAAAACTGATCCCATCCCCCGGTGTAATGGGCATATAAAAAGCCGTCCACCCCAGGGTTGTTGCATGCCTGCGACCTTGCTCCAGTACCGTAACACTTGCTGTTCGCTCATAGCCATACCATCCCTCCGAAAAGATGGCGTAGAAAAAGACCAAAAGGCAAGCAAAAAGAGATGCCGTGGGCACGATAAAAAGCATCATGATCCGCTTTTTTTTGCGCCACAACAACCACAGTGTAAAGGGACCAATCGCCAGGCTAAAAAGCAGCATCACCAAGAAGATCCCACGAACAGGGATCATCAGATTTTTAATCACCGGAAAAAAGCGATTGGCTTTCCCCGCATTGTAGGTTTTGAGGAAGGGCTTGAGGCTCGTAGCGAACGCTGCACTGAGAACTCTGTAATCGAAAGACTGGAGGTCATAGAGCTTTTGTGCTTCGCGAAACGCAATGATTTGACCAAACCCAGGATAAAAGCGGCCCTTGGCCGAAGCGGACGACCTCGCCCATTCAGGGAGTCTCTTCCAGTGACCAAGAACACCGAGAGTACCGCCACTTTCAACGTAACGAAGCAGAGCCGCGCGAACGGAGGGAGACATCATCTCCAATTCGGAAGCTCGCAAAAGAATCCCATCGTACCGGGTATACGCAAGCCATGATGGACTCCACTGCCCAGTAGGTATCGATGCTCGTTGACAGAAAAACTTTTGCTTCCTGTATTTGCGTTTGTATTTGTTTTCAACAAAGTGATTCATGAGCGTTTTCCCACAGAGAGAGACCGCTCCCTTCACTTGCTGTCCAAGAAGAACAACCACACTTTTACGACGAGAGCCCCGATTGTAATAGCGATGAGCATGAAGTAAAGGAAGCCCAGCTCCCATAGTTGCATTGTCGATAGTAACAATGAGACTATAAGACGAGAGGTTCACCGCAGGCTGCATCATGGAGACAAGCACACGCGCCCCCGCTCCAACCACAACAGAGCGAGACAAACGACGCAGATGATGATAACGATTGCTGTGA
>JALTMC010000315.1 GCA_027005175.1 Myxococcales bacterium | reverse complement strand
CCATAAGGACATCTTCAAAATCCTCTTCTGGGCTTTGGGTGTACAAGACCTGTTGGTCTTGGTCCAGAGAGCTGACAAACTGTTCGAGCGGGGTGATTGCCAGCTCGGGGGTTTGGTGTCGTAGCGCGAGAGCATACGGGTGGTTGGCGATGCGTGCTTGTGTGGCTGCTTTGTGAAGCGAGGGGCGCTCTTTTCCCGGAGCGCCTGAGATGAGTTCTTCCGCAATCTCATACAACAAATCTTCCTGCAAACCACAGCACTCCAACAGAGGTGGAAGTAGGCAGCGTAGATAGGAGACCTCTCCACCAAATGTCAGGATGGTCTGCTTAGAGAGAGAGGCACAACTCACGGTGATGGATGACTTTTGCTTTGTTTTAAGTAGTCTTCTCAGCTTGTTTTGAACCACATCGGCAAACTGCAAAAGGGCAGCGATACTGTGTAGAGAAAGAGGAGCTGCGAGGGTTATCTGGCAGTGGTTGGGAGGACAGCTAATTTGTGGTGAGGCTCCTTGGTCGAGGAACTCTGGGTCAACAGTGCTCTCTGCTTCAGAGGAGTGGGGGGATACGTTGGTTAGACCATCTTGGAGCTTGGGCTCTCTTTTGGATAAGGGTGTGGTTGGTGAACTTTCTTGCAGAGGGCCTGGGGAGCGGACTTGGGGTATGACGGCAGTCTGTTCCAGGTGATCTATCCGTGGCATTTGCTTTTGGGCCACTGTGGGGTCAAAGTTGAACGTACCTGGATGTTCCCTCTGAGCGGGCTTTTTCACGACAGATGCTTGCATGTTGGAGATCTTAAATTCTTCGGAGTCATCCTCCAAAGGCAAGAGCAATTCACCCGTGTTGTCGCCCGTGATAGGTATGGTCTGTCGTGGGGTTGGTTTCCCTGTCAGATTCTTAAGCGCATCGTCCTGAGGGAGTGAGACCTCAGGTGCTTGTACTTGAGGTGTTGAGGCTCCTTTTGCTTTGTAGGATGGAGGCGTTGAGGCTCCTTTTGCTTTGTAGGATGGAGGTGGAAGTGGTGCCTTGGTCACGGCAGCAAAGGGTGAATCTGCAGGAGGAGTGCTTTGGTAGGTTTGCTGCTGCCTTTCCGAAGGCACTCGGATGCTAGGGGATAACGGTATGGGTTGCTCTACCGGAGTTGGGTGGGCGACAGGAGGTTGGGCGGACTGACCAAACATTCCACCAACAGGCTGATGATGGGAGGGCTCTCTTGTCTCTCCTACCGTTGTGGCATCGTGGGGAAGGTCATCGATGAGCATGTCAGAGCTATGAGTCTGTGCTGCTGGAAGAGGGCCTTTTTCGGGCTTGGCTTCCCTCGATAAGGGCATACCCACTTCAGGCTGTGCTGGCTGGAATAGACCGGGAGTCTGTGGGGGAAAGGAGGGCAGGGGAGGGGGAGCCAGGGAGGGATTCTGAGGTGCTTGGGGGACCGCCTGTGTCCGAGGTATAGAAGATGGGGACTGCATAGAGGTTGGTGACAACGGTGTGGCGTGGCTCGGTGCTCCTGATCCTGAGAAGGGAGTGGTCATTCGAGGTAAAGGAGGGGGGATAAAGTCGGCAGCTGGTGCTTCCGAAGCGGGGACATCGATCTCAATGGCGATGTCGCTGTCTTCAAGGAGTCCCATTTGGCCGGTTCGTCCAACGGGAGCAGGTACAAAGTGAACTTGCAATATCTCTGCGACACGCTCGATAAGCTCTGACGTTAAAAATGGTTTGCGAATCTGCCCGGTGGCTCCAGCCTGTGACACCAAGCTCGCATCAAACTTTTGTCCAATCAGTAAAACGATGGGGATATGTTTTGTTTGGGGATTTTGAGAGATACGCAAGCACAGCTCTATTCCAGTCATACCTGGCATGTTGTAATCAAGCAACAACAGGTCAAACGTTTCGTGCTGCATGGCTTCAAGTACAGCCTGTCCGTTCTCCACAACAACGAGATCCATCTCTGACTCTCGGTCAAATGTGTACATAAGAGCCGTACGTATGGTGCGGCTGTCATCGGCGGCGAGTATCCGTTTGGGCATGTAGAACCTCGTACTCTCTCTACGGACGCAGTTCCGTGATACATGTGGTATGACCTAGCTTTCCCCGATATACCGTGCGAATCGTGAGGCGAACGGAGCGGGTTCGTACAGGTCGAATTTTCACAACTTGCGGCTTGTGACTGTCCTTCAAAACAACATCTTGTGTGCTACCATCAGAGAAAGTCAATGTGGCTGCCTTGACACGGTTGTTGAGAATATACTTTTCCCCCAGGCGACGACAGCCATTCACAACGGTGAGGTTGTGCAGTGTTTGGGGTAAAGGTAGCACCATTTGTAGCCACTCTCCAATACCGTGATCGCTTCGGCCTTCTGCCCAAGCTGTGGTCTTTCGTCGATCTCCTGCATGCCGAGGTAGTTTTTGTTCTCCAAGTTTGCGTGAAAACGAGGAGGCACTGTAACGAATCTGTGCAAGGATGGGGATAATCTCGGCGATAAAACCGCGCGATCTTTCTTTGTTGGAGATGGTGAGAGTTTGACGACGACGAGTTTTGGGGTTGGTGAATTGGCCAGCAATGGTGAACTTTAAAAACTGTGTCGTTACAGGTTTTGGGAATCGCACCAATCGAATACCGCCAGAGGCAGGTAATGTTGCTGTTGTTTTCCATTTGGTTCCAGTTGCGATCTGTACAAACTGGGCTGGCTTCATTTGGGGAGGTTTGCGACGACGCCAGAGCGAACGCACAACGGGATTGAGGCCGTGAACCGGTCGGGTGAGTATGGCTACACCCAAGACAGGCATGCGACGGACCCAGTCGATGCGTATCCAGTCACCTATGCTGCGGCGTTTCTTCTTGCCTACCCACACGGAGTTGCGAAAGCCATCCACAACATTGGAAGCGGCGACACGCATACCCAGCATCTTGCGAAAACGTCGAGGCACTCCAGGAGGTACATTGCTCCAAGTGGAGCTTGTGCGGATCCTATAAATTCCACGATATGCGTTTAAAGGAACGTATTTGCCTTCACTCCATTTAAACATCTTGCGGCTGACCATTCCTGTGAAGTTGGTGTTCTCATAGTAGATATTTGCCACGATCTCAAGCCAGTGGTCGCCGTCCATGTTGCGGAACTTGAGGTCGACCCACTGTCGCGATTCTGGGTCTGCTGGATCGTTGTCTCGCGCTGTCCTGAGCGAAAAGACCTTGATCATTTGCTTGCTGTTGCCTTCATCAAGAACATAGAGAGACTCTACTGTCTCACGAACAAACTCACGACTTACCTGACGTACACGCTCCAGGCGCAGTGCGTAGATCTTGGAGTCTTTCGTGAGAGGAGTAATCTGCACGTTGCTCGCTTGGTAACGCCCAATGATCCGGTATCCTTTCTTTTTGGAAGTACTCTCCGTGTTTGTCTTGCTCGTGTTTAACGACGGAATCTTCAAGTCGTCATTGCCTTTGCGTGGACTTGGCTTGGCTTTCTTCTTGCTTTTTTTTGTCTTAACTACACGTGGTTTGAGTGGTGGAGCGGGCAACATCGCAACAGTCACTCGCAAAGGCTTTGCCTTCTTCAGGTAGGCCAAGTTCTTTTTCTTTGGACATGGACAGGTCTTGAGCATACTCGGTGCTCCGTTCTGAACCCACCGGCGCATCCGACGCAGAGCACGTCGCTTGGAGTAACGAGAGAGACGACGACAGCGAGACCAGCGAATGGAGGAGGTGAGCCCATTGTCTGTGCGTGAAAAGTTGACCTCCTTGATACGCCAGCGTCTCCAACTGCGGTACTTCTTGCCCAGCTTCTGGCAACTGGCCCATAGCCACAGCTTCGGATCCGAAGGTTCGGCTTGGTCGGGCTTCCACCACACTTTTAGAATGCGATGCCGCACACGTCTGCGACGTTTTACCGCGATGAGCTGGACGCGATAAATCGCATTGCGCATCTCCGAGCCCATCGCTCGCAAGATCGCCTTCTCTTTTCCTGAAGCCTTTGGAGCTTTACACAAACAGCGTTTCTTTTTGTTGACCTTCTTGCGAGGTGGATTAGGATCCTCCACCACAATCAACTCTTTTCTGTTGTCCCCGTTCAGGTCTATGCGAATGCTTCGAAATTGTTTGTGCTGCTTCGGGGAGATCTTTCGTTGCGGAAAAAGTTGTTTCAATATCGCAAGTGTCGGACGTTGGGCCGCCGGACTTGCACCTGCCCATCCAGACCACATCAAAACGATACAGAAAAAAACGAAGAACAGCCTCTTCTTCTCTCGAACTATGCTCAACCCGTATTCTCTCATAAAAACTCCGTCCAATAGTCTCTGAATGTGGGATGTGCTTCTGAACATCCCTACGTTTGGAAACGAACTTGCCGTAGGGATGTACTTCGTCTCACCCCTCCTGCAACATCTTTTCCCTGGAACATCTTTTCCCTGGAACATCCTCCTACTGCAACATCCTCCTACTGCAACATACTTCTATGTTTGGGAACCGTTGGGTTCTTTTGAGTTTGTGGCTCGTGGAACTCTGTTATGAGGCTCAAAAAGAAGATTCATCTTCGCGCATGACAGCGGCTGGGATGGAAGATGAGAGAGGATTGCTGGATGGATCATCCGTGCACCAATCTTCTTTCCATCGGTGAAGTATGCGGAGTGCGTCGATGGGTGACATCTCATCGAGATTGAGAGCTTGTAGTTCTTCTTCCAGAGGGGAAGTGATCGTGGAGCCTACAGGAGCAAACAGCGAGAGTTGTCGTTGTTGTCCTGCGACTACCCCGCCCATCTCGGCAGCACTTGGAAGTTTTCCTTGCTCCAGGTGTCCGAGAATGCGATGGGCTCGTTTGACCACAGACTTGGGGAGTCCGGCGAGTCGAGCAACTTGAATACCATAGGAGCGATTGCTTCCTCCCTCGACCAGTTTGTGCAGAAAGAGGATATCTCCCTGCCACTCATTGATGGCCACATTCATGTTTCGAAAGTGAGACAACATCATCTCCAACTCTGTCAGCTCGTGATAGTGTGTGGCGAACAAAGTTCGGCAGGCTGTGTGGTTGTGGAGGTGTTCTGCAACAGCCCACGCAATCGAGAGGCCGTCAAAGGTGCTGGTACCACGTCCGATTTCATCGAGAATGACGAGGCTTTTGGAGGTTGCATTGTGGAGAATATTGGAGGTCTCTGTCATCTCCACCATAAAGGTAGATTGTCCTCCTGCGAGGTTGTCGGAAGCTCCGACACGAGTAAAGATGCGGTCGCAGATTCCAATGGTGGCTTTTTCGGCAGGCACAAAGGAGCCGACCTGGGCCAGCAGTGCAAACAGCGCAACCTGTCGCATTACCGTGCTTTTTCCCGACATGTTGGGACCCGTAATCAACACAAATCGGGTTTGTTCGGGTGGCATGGATAGATCGTTGGGAACAAACTCTCCTGCTCGCATCAGCGATTCAACCACAGGATGTCGGCCTGATGTGATATCCAACTCTGTGCCATCTGTCATCTCGGGGCGACAGTAGTCCTGGTTGATCGCCACTTCACCAAAACAAGCTAGTACGTCGAGGCTTGCGATCGTATCTGCGAGCCTTGCGATCTCTTCAGAGTAGAGAGCTATGCGCTCACGCAGTTGA
>JALTMC010000314.1:401-5589 GCA_027005175.1 Myxococcales bacterium | reverse complement strand
ACTCATAATACAATGTATTACCGTTGGCTTGAGCGTGCCTATCTCGGTGGCTTACGTCTGTTGGTTCAGCATGCAACAGGGAATTCGGTGTTGTGTCAACTTACGTTGGGGGTAAAAGCGCAAAAGACCTTGTATTCGTGCAATGACATGGTGGGCGTCGACCGAGCTCTTGACGCGATTTATGCGCTTGAGCGATACATCGACGCCCAGTCTGGTGGACCAGGAAAAGGTTGGCTGCGTATTGTCACCAGCCCCAAGGCTGCACGCGACGTCATCAACCGGGGGAAGCTGGCTGTTGTTCTGGGCATTGAGATCTCCAATCTATTCGATTGTTTTCTTACTCCACCCAAGGGCTTTACGGCCTGCACTGTTGGTATGGTGAATTCCAAGCTTGACCAATACTACAAGCGGGGAGTGCGCGTCATCTTCCCCGTCCATAAGTTTGACAATGCTTTCTCATCTGGGGACGGTCATCGGGGAATTATTGAGTTCGGCAACTTTGTTAACAGTGGACACTATTCCAATTTCGTCACAGATTGCGAGGGCATTTCGGCGGCCTTTGACAAGGGCAATGTAACGTTTGGGGGTCTAAACAAACCTCGTAAATCATACAACTCCAAAGCACCTCATGAATTGTCCGGATTTGTGGATGACCCTCTCGGGACCCTGCTTCCATTTTTATCCCAAATCCAGGCACCTGCGCTTAAAGGAAAGTACTGTCAGAAGACAGGTCTTACCTCATTGGGTAGAACCCTCATCAACCAACTAATGAAACGAGGGATGATCATAGATATCGCTCACCTGCCTCAGCGGTCGTTGAGCGAAGCCTATACCATTCTTGAGAAAAACAAGTACCCTGCCACGAAGACTCACGGCGGTAGTAATGACGGTCGTATTTATGCCCTCGGTGGCATGGCAGGGACGGGCTTGGGTCGTTGCGGCGATGCAAGTAAGCCGGGTGCCATGGGGAAGCGTCTGGCACAAGATGTTGCTCTGGCAAAGGCAAAGGGGGCTTACCCGGCTGAGGCTCTGAGTTTTGACTTGAATGGGCTTGCCGGTGGTCCGCGCCCACGTTTTGGACCCAACTCCAGATGTGGTACAAAGCAAAAAAAACCGGTCACATATCCTTTCCAATCGTACGATGGACAGGTGACTTTCACTCAGCCTAACCTCGGTGAGCGAAAGGTCGACTTCAATCAGGAGGGCATGATACACATTGGGTTATTGCCTGAGCTTATTGAAGATGCTCGTCGTGATGGAGTGACGGACAAGGAGTTGGAGCCGCTCTTTCGGTCTGCAGAAGCCTACATACGGATGTGGGAGAAGGCAGAATCCCGCGCCAAACAGCTAGCGAAGTAGTTTCATTAGGTCGGGTTTGATGATGGGAGGTCGGGTTTGATGATGGGAGGTCGGGTTTGATGATGGGAGGTCGGGTTTGATGATGGGAGTCGTGACTTGACTTCAAATTCGATTTGTTCTCGATAGGAGAGGGGGCGAGCCCTGCAGGTTCTTGCTTCCTGGGCCAAACCGTATCATCATCGGATGACATTCTGCGCACAAGTAAGTGTATGGATACCATTGAAACTACCCAGGAATATGGATAGACTGTCGATAGGTATTTGTTTTTGGTAATTCCAGTGCATACGTAAAAGGAGGTTTCTCTTGGCTATCTCTCTTCCTCGCTCCTTACAGAAGGAACTTCACACTGTTGAAAAAGAGGTGGCTCATGTGAAAGACCTCACTCCTGAAGAGAGGCTTCACCTTGTGGCTTTGGTGTGCCAAGCCAGTTTGAAAATTTTGAAGCTGAATCCACTTCAAGAAAAAGTATTGGCCATGCGAGACCCACTACCTGAGTCAACAATTGCGGCACTCCATAGGTTGAGAAATGAAGATGAGTCGTCTTGAACTTGATGCGTTTGATATTGCCAGCCAACTTGCTTCTATCTTAGACAAATCTGAGATTCCATATGCGATAGGTGGTGCCATTGCGTTGGGTGCATGGTCAGACCCACGCGGTACTCTCGATGTAGATATCAATCTTTTTGTGGATAGGAATGAATTAGAGAAGGCTCTTGATGTTCTGATTGCAGAGGGTGTCGAACTGGATAAAGGAGCGGCACACCGTGCAGAAGAAGAGGGCGACGTCATTATCGGATACTATGAAGGAATGCGTGTGGATCTGTTTACACCAAGTATTCCTTTCTCGTGGGAAGCGAAGGACACAAGCGTGCGCCTCAAAGGACCTTCAGGTGAAGCATCCTATCTTTCCCGGGAAGCTCTCGCTGTATTCAAACTGTTATTCTTTCGTGGAAAAGATATTGTGGATCTTGAAAAACTCATTGCAGTTCAGGGAAAGGCTCTTGATGCGCCATACGTTCGCCGCTGGATCGTAGATATGATGGGCGAGGACGACCAACGTGTGGCTGTTTGGGATGATCTGGTGAAGCGATACTGGGTCTGATCTTGTGACGGGCTCAAGTTTCTAAAACAAAAAAGCCGTCACTTCCAACAAGGGCATGACGGCTTTTTCGTTGCTCCCCAGAACGGACTCGAACCGCCGACAAGGTGGTTAACAGCCACCTGCTCTACCAACTGAGCTACTGAGGAATCGCTCGAAGCGAGATAGGTTTATATCAACCCTATATTGGGATGTCAATAGTTTTTTTTTTAGTTGTCTGGAGAGTCTAAAAAGGCGAGTTTTTACTTGGTGTTCATCACTTTCAGGCAGGTTTTACTTGGTGTTCATCACTTTCAGGCAGACTTTGCCGACATAGCTGGTGAAGTTATGGGCGAGAAATCCATGTCCTAGATCTTGCCGAGCCCAACTGTGTAGTCCACCCATGTACAAAGCGCGTCCGGCAGATTGGATATACCCGTTGTTGTTGCTGCCTTTTAAGGAGGAAGCAGGGAAGGAGTCATATCCAGTGGGGCAGGCGGTCGCAGCATTGGGGTATGTTCTAATCTGGTGATAAGGCTGCCCTTTATCAATGGCAAAGTATTTCCAGCATACGAAGGGTACTTGCGAACTCGTAAATTGCAGTTGTTGGTAGGAGCCACCGCCATGGTTCCAGGCTCCTAATCCTCCAAGAATGGAGGCAGCACGGTGAGCCTGGAAGTAGAACCAAGAGTTTGTTCCATTGATCTCTGTGGTATTTTTGACTGTCCAGCCTTTGGGGCACTTTGTTTTATCGGAGAGTCCGAGTACTACGGGATATACACCCTGTTCTGTCGCCTTGTCTGCATCATGGCCGTAGATCTTGACACAAGCCGCATCTGTTTCTGTGGTCCAGTTTCGATGTGCATAACCACTGTTCTGGTCACTGCTGTGGGAAGCTACACTCCAGGTATCAACATAGCCAAGGTAGAGGCCAGCATCTGTCGTTGCAATATAAGTTTGCTGGTTGTTTCCGCGAGTCTCGCTGCGAGGGAGGCGGTGATAACCGGTGGGGCAGGCTCCCGATCCTTGTTGTAAAATGACGGAGGCGTGGGGGCGTCCATAGCTGGAGGTGAATGTATTCCAGCAAAGATACTTGGGTCCGTTGTTGATATTGTACCCCATATAGATCTGCTCATTGCCGTAAGAGGGGCTGTTCATGGGGCCCATGCTCACACCATTTTGGGAGATATTTAGATAGACGTAGTTGTTTCCGCCTTTAAGGGTGTTTACCTCTACAAGCTTCCAACCGGAAGGACAGAAACTTTTGTTTCGAATGGAGTAGACAACTGTATACTTGCGGGCCTCGCCTCCTCTGCTCTCACCTGGGGTTCCTGGTGAACCTTGATCGCCTTTGTCACCTTTGTCGCCCTTATCACCTTTGTCGCCCTTATCACCTTTGACTCCCTTGTCGCCTTTGTCACCCTTATCGCCTTTGTCACCCTTAGCACCTTTGGCGCCAGGCAATCCATTCGTTCCGTCTTTGCCAGGGGCACCATCTTTTCCGTCTTTACCGGGGGCACCGTCTTTGCCATCGGCACCTTTGAGGCCAGCGGTACTACCAACCCATTTTCCGGTATTGTCAACAATGGTTTTTCCACCCACCTTAATGGATTTGGCATCGACAAGACCGCCTTTGAGGTTGGTGGCGGTATGTGCCATCAGTGCGTAGGGAACGGAGGTAATACGAAGTCTTGGGGAGAGTTCGGTTCCTGCAGAACCAACAGTAATCCCAACCCATATCGATTTTTTCTCCAGGACAGAGAGGGTGAGAGTACTCACCAGGCCTAGAGCAACAGAGTAGTAGCCATTTTGAAAAGAGACGCTGGGAGATTCCGTCCAATATGCTGTTCCACCCGTCGCTTGCGTGTAGAAGCTGAACTTCATCTTGGAAACACCACTCATCGGTTTTCCGGAGGTGTCAAGCACACGGCCTTGCTGATTGAGCAGCAATGGTACTTCTGCAAAAGCAGATCCTGTGATGAAAAATACAACACTACAAAGTAGTACGAACAACATCTTCTTCATGATAAAGCTCCCTGTTTGATATCAATGTCTGGTTTGTAGGCTACCAGCGTCACTTCATTTGGTCAACCTCTTATTTTTGAGTATCTTGCTTTGGTTATGAGTGGTTGCTCCCGATCGTGATGCAAAAAAGTGTGTTGACGGAATACCTGGAGTTGTGGCAGTATTTTTGCTACAGGCATTCAAAAGAATGGGTTGTTCTTTTAAGTAATGACAAGGAGTATCTGTAATGTTGCGACAGAACATACACCGACGTTGGTGGTTATTGCTGTTAGTTTGGTGTGTTGGATCCCTTGTCTTTCACGCGGGTTGTAATTGTGGTGGACCTGGAGCCCAAGACGGTGTGATTACGGGGAGTGATGGTGGAACTACCTCGGAAGGGGGAACCACAGAAACATCGAGTGAATCTACAACAGGGGACGGTGTGGCGAATATCGACTCTGGCCCTGAGCCAAGCGCAGAGCCTACGCCGGAAACGAGTTCGGAGACGAGCCCGGAAACTGTAGCAGAAGCTGTTCCCGAAGTGACACCGGAAGCCAGCACAGAGACTACACAGGAAGCAACTCCAGACGCCAGTGTTGAGACCACTCCTGAAGTTGGGCCTGAGACGATCGCAGAGGTCGGTGAACCTGTGAAAGAGACCACACCTGAGGTAGTCCCTGAGCCTACGGCACCCAAGGTGGTCTCGACGGTTCCAAAAGATGGTGAGAAAGTGGAACAACCCAAAGG
>JALTMC010000314.1:0-391 GCA_027005175.1 Myxococcales bacterium | reverse complement strand
AGATATGGATGCTGCCACCCTGAACACAGCGGCCTTCGCAATTCAGCCACTGGTGACAGGTAAAGTTTCTGTGGGCAAAAACGGTAAATCCCTGGAGTTTCGACCTGACCAGGATCTGCCTTTGTTCAAAAAGTTTACGGTTACCATCAAAACCAGCGTGAAATCCAAGAAGGGTGTTGCGATGGCACAACCATATACCTTCTCTTTTGAAACCAAAGCCCCCGGAACAGAACCTAAGTTTCTCGGAACATTCAGTGCGGCAGGGGGTGTCTCGAAAAGCTCGTCCGGCATGTCTCACCACACTGTCTTAGGACATGGAGCTGTTTCTGGAAAAACCGGCGGTTCTGGATTTCATACAGTACAGACTGGATTCATTTATACCTTTACATAC
>JALTMC010000313.1 GCA_027005175.1 Myxococcales bacterium | reverse complement strand
TTCGACAAAGACAGTGGCCTGGGAGTGACAAGGGCACTGGCTTCAGGGGGAATTCCAACACGCTACAAGCTTGTTGGCGGCAAGCCAAAAACAATACGTATAGAGCATGTGTGGGTGGAAGCGTGGCTGGATTATTTCCCTTCACGCGGCAGGATTCACAAAGAAGGCGACACCTGGGTACCGTTGGATGCTTCATTCAAGCAGTACAAATACACCAAAGGTGCCGACATCAAGAAGCTTGCAGGTCTTGACGATAAAAAGATAAAAAGTGCCCTGGACATTGCAATGAAAGCCTCCAAAACAGGTCCTCTTGGTGCCGTTGTGAAGGGACCGGACGAAAAACCGATCCAACAACTTCTCAAGCAAGCTGAAACCACGTTTGCCAAGTGGAATAAGGCTCAGAAAGACCCAAAGGTCGTCACTCTCCTCGGGAGTAAGCGAGTGATACCTTTTCCAGCTGGAGTTATAGCGGTTGGCTTGCCTTACCAAGTAAAGGTAGAGGGAGTAAGGGCCACAAAAATGCCAGAAAAACTGCGTCACTCCATTGAGTTTCAGGTTACCACGCATGGAACCCCCTCAATGGAGCAAGGAGGCTGGGGTTCACCCTCTATGCGTTATAAGATGACTTTGGCCGAGGCCCTTGCCCAACCGCTGTCATTGTCCTACCAACTTGCTTCCAAAGCTGACGCTGATGCCTTTTGGAAAGCGAATACCCCCCGTTCACCGGGGGTAGGCAAGCCAGCGGTGTTTCCCAAATCACTCCCAGCTGTCTTTGGACTACAGCCCATTTTGATGCATGGAGAGAAGGTTCTCGCCACTGGGAAGAGTACTCGACTCGGCTTTGCGAACAGGTTGGAGATGCGCCTCACAGGTCCAAATGGCACCGACTACATCGACAATACGATTCTGGCTGGCAGCTATCAGGCCATTGTTCTCAATCCATCGAGTATCTCACTTCACCGACTGGCTACACCATACGTCGAAGTAACTTACAATCCGTGTTGCCGAAGCTGGTATTGCCAGCATCGACCTTGGAGTCTATCAAGAATGCAGTCCATGCAAGCAAGGTTGTCGTCACACCCGCCCGGCAGATGACAAAAGATGGCTGGAAGGGAGTGGGCTATATTGTTCACGATGAAATTACAGGAGCCGCTGCCTACCGGATCAGTGGAGGTAAGTCTGGTGGACTGATGTTCGCTGCCGGAGGAATTGCCAGTTATCGTGGTGGAAGATACAAACCCACCAAACCACCTTCCCCTGATATTTTCAAGCCAAGGGGAAGCGGACCGGGGCTTCTCACAGTTTTTATTTCGATCTTGCTGTTCTCCCTCGGTGCTTATCAGTTTTTCGCAACCTGGCCAACATAAAATAGTATCAAAATAGCGATGAGAGGAAACAAAATGAGTCCCAAAAAAGAAGCCATTGAGAGTCGTTCGTACCCCTACCGAAAAGAGTTCCTTCATTTGCGATGGTATCAGATAAAGTCAACGGCCCTACTTTTTCTGTTCGTTATCTTACAACCATTCTCCATAAAACATCAGTTTTCTTCTGAGCTTAAAGATATGAAGAGTTCTTCTCCTCGTGAGTTCTTCAAAGCTCTTTTTGGCAAACCATTGTTTGGCTCTCTCGTCAGAGTTCACGCGATTTTGTATGTGTTTTTACTTGTCTTGGCACTTTTGGTCCTAGGTCAGAGTAAGCTAAGTGAGTTACTTCTGATCTCTGTGATCCACTGGTTCTTTTCAATAAGTATACTCTTCATCGTACTGGTGGAAGGGATTCCGAAACACAAAAAACACATTATTCCTTTCCTGATTGCGGGAATAATTTCTTCTTTTGCGGGTTGGACATTGCTTCTCTTTTTAAAGGCAACAACTGCATTCCCCAAATCTATATTTAGCATCTTTTTCTATTTTTCTCCAATAGGATGCGCCTTGCTGGGCCTGACAACTTCATATATTGTCATACTCAAAAAAGGAAAGGAGTTCTTGAGGTATATACCGTTTGGAGCACTAACGATGAGCCTACTCCCCTTAGTTAGCTTGCTGTTTGGTGATTTTGCATTTGGCTCATCTTCTGCCAAACTTTTGGATGTTTCGACATTTTATGTAACGATGTTGCTTGCTTCCCTTTTGTTTCTGCAAATACCTTTCTGGTGCGCTGCACAGTTGTGGTTATGGAAGCATCGATACTTGAACCCAATTGACGCGTCTCCACTCTATTTTGAATTTTGCTGGTTGCCCGAATCCTATCTAGCAACCCGACTCCATCAATCGCTCCTACAAAAAGACAATGGGCTGGAGCAAATGTTGTGGGTCCTTCAGTTTCCCACCCAACGTTGGGCTGTACGCAAAGCACTACTTCTTCTATGGCAAGAATCTCCAGATAAAGTCGTCGAACTACTCGAATGTATCCACAACGATCAACGATGGCGAATGGAGATAACAAACTGTGATAACGCGATTCTCGGTCGAAGTAGTAAACCCATAACTTGGGAGGAGGTCTTGCTTTGTGAATTATTTGATGTCCAAGTCGATAGAGAGATGTTGCGTTGGTACGAGCGAATTATGTTCGCTCCAGAAAGATGGCTGCGTAAATCTAAGACACTTTATCCTGCCTGTCCTACCGAGTTAAAGGAGCTGGCTTTAGAACGTGTGCAACCTCTCATGCTTCAAAGAGAGCAAGCATTGCAAGAATACCTGGAAGCCAATCCTAACAGTGCATCGTCATAGGAAGTACATGCCAGCATATCCCTGTCCAATGACAAGAAGGCCGAAAAGGCCTTGCTCCTGGCCAGCGGTATGAGCGGTTCAGCCTGGGAGGCAACGATTTGGAGTTTGTCAACAAATCCCAAAAAGCCCGATGCAGACAAAGGAATAAGTACGTACCATATGCTCCGGTATGCAGCCCAAACAGGTGTGCCCATTTACACCATACGTCGAAGTAACTTACAATCCGTGTTGCCGAAGTTGGTATTACCAGCATCGACCTTGGAGTCTATCAAGAATGCAGTCAATGCGAGCAAAGTTGTCGTGACACCCGCCCGGCAGATGACGAAAGATGGCTGGAAGGGAGTGGGCTATATTGTTCACGGTGAAGTTACAGGAGCCGCTGCGTACCGGATCAGTGGAGGTAAATCAGGTGGACTGATGTTCGCTGCCGGAGGAATCGCCAGTTACCGGGTTGCAAATGGGCCTACAGAGCCACCCACTTCGAATCCTTTTGCGAATCCTGGTGGAGGACCAGGACTGCTAACCCGCTTGTTTACTGTGACTTTCTTTCTTGTCGGATTGTATCTACTCTACCAAACTTGGAAAGAAATCAATGATAGTAACATCAAGGATTATAAATCGACACTAGAAACATTTCGTAGCTTGGTTCTTACAACCCTAGCTGCTTCTATTTTTTTGGGATGGTTACTTGGCTCTTTATTTGTAGCAAGTATTATCTTTTTATCCGGATCAATATTTACAAGAATTGTTATCTCGCAAGGACTCAAGGGGCAACAGAGAGGAGAAAAGCGAAAAAAACAGTATGAGAAGATTCTCAATGTAAACTAGAAATAATTTATACTGTTCAGTGCTTGCCTGAAAAGCATACCTCAATTAAGAAAGAGTTACCATGGAGGGTCTTCCCATGAATGAACACAATCAACAAGAATCCGTTTCCTTTCCCTTTCCTAAGTTCATGCTTTACCTGTTTTTACGCCCAATCACACTTTCTCATATTATGAAACAAATATTTCAGCCTAAAAACTCATGCTCTTCATATTCATTTTTTTTCCACCTTGCTCATAACAAAACCATACAAAAGTTACTCATATTTCAGTCATCTTTCTATGTTACTTTCCTGTTCGCCGTTTTCGTATACCAAAGACAGCTATTAGACATTGGGTTTATCTCAGTCACTTTCATTTTGTTCTTAGGTGCATTTCTCCTTACCCCCTTGCACCTATCAACAAAAGGACATCACTCTATAAGCGATGCTATTGCTATTTTCTTAACATTAGCAATAGCCCCTTTTGTTTGCTTACCTGCATTATTTTCCGGTGTTCTTGCTTTAAAGTATGCATTAACAGGTAAATCATCTCAAGCAACATTTGCTGGGATGTGTACTGCCTTTTTCTTGGGACTTGCGGTTTCTCACCTCACTTTTACTTATGACAGATTTAAAAACGGCATTTCCTTTGTTCGGAAGGCTCAACTCACAAGACTACCAATGCTTCTTATACTCATCGGGTTTACTATTGCTTTGACTCAGGGTCAATCAGCCTCTCCAAGAACAATCTTACTCGCAATCGGTGTTTTTATCGTATTTCTCGAATACTTACAAATTCCCCTTTGGGGGATGTCGCAATTATGGATTGTGTTTCAGCACAAAGTATTAGAGAAGCAAATTTCTGTAACTCTGTCGCTTGAGGCAAGCTTGTTGCCCGAATTACTCTTGGCTACGAGGCTATTGACCTCTATGAAGCTCGAACCACAAAATACCAAACCAATTCTGTGGGTTACAAAATTCCATATGCAGCGTTGGGCTGCTCGCAAGGCAATCATTCTCCTATGGGAAGAATCTCCTAATAAAGTGGTGCTACTGTTTGAACAAATCCGAGCCAATAAATATTGGCAGGCTCCAGTATCAGTTGACGAGGATACAGTGTTAGCTCGTTCTGTTGAACCCATTTGCTGGGAAGAGGTCTTACTTTGTGAACTTTTCGGTGTACAAGTTGATAAGCAACTTTTAAGGTGGTATGAACGAATCATGTTTGCTCCCGAAAGGTGGCTACGTAAATCTAAGACTCTCTATCCTCCCTGTCCCCAAGATTTACAAGAGCTAGCCCTTGAACTTGTCCAGCCTTTGATGGCTCAGGGAGAACAAGCTGTCGAAACAAAATTTGAAGCTCAGACAAAACCAGAGAGTACATAAAAGAAAGCCCTTCCAAAAAAGAACCACGAGAAATAATATGCTTCGTTTTCGTAGAACAATACAACGAAGATTTGGAAAGCGAATACCCCCCGTTCACCGGGGGTAGGCAAGCCAGCGGTGTTTCCCAAATCACTCCCAGCTGTCTTTGGACTACAGCCCATTTTGATGCATGGAGAGAAGGTTCTCGCCACTGGCAAAAATACCCGACTCGGTTATGCGAACAGGCTGGAGATGCGCCTCACAGGTCCAAATGGCACCGACTACATCGACAATACGATTCTGGCTGGCAGCTATCAGGCCATTGTTCTCAATCCATCGAGTATCTCACTTCACCGACTGGCTTACCTTTATCGCCAAACCAAACAACTCGAAACACTTCTCAAAAAGAAAGACTATACAAAGATCACCGAGGAGTTATTCACAGGTTTACGACTTCACCTTACAGGCTTGGTCTACTGGATACAGCGCGACCTGGAAAATGCCTTGTATGCTCAAAAACTTGGAGTGATGGATATCCGAGGTCCGTCTGTGGGGCTATTTGCGAAAGACCTTTTTGTCAGTTATGCAGGTTTTCTGGTAGGAACACCACAACACGTGACTTTTGGCTCATTCTCCACCGACATCGACTTGGACGTTCATGCCAGCATATCCCTGTCCAACGACAAGAAGGCCGAAAAGGC
>JALTMC010000312.1 GCA_027005175.1 Myxococcales bacterium | reverse complement strand
TCATGAGCCCTTTCAGTGCCATCATCAAGGAGCTTGTATGTTCCCTTTCATCAGTGCCATCATCGAGGAGCTTGTATGCTCCCTTTCATCAGTGCCATCATCGAGGAGCTTGTATGCTCCCTTTCATCAGTGCCATCATCGAGGAGCTTGTATGCTACCGCTTGATTGGCCCATTGACCTTTTGGGTAGAATCTTCTTTGGAGGATAATAGATCTTTGGAAAGAGTCCGTATATGTTAATATGGGGATTGGCCTTTATAGAACACCAACAGGGAGATCGAGATTTTGAAAGCCATTGTGAAAGTTCTTGGGCTTTGTTGTCAGAGGTTACTTCTTTGGCGTATGTTTAAAAAGTGAATATCCGAATAAAAGAATTCATCGTCTGCCGAGCCGGTCCTGTTTTGCAAGGATAAGGAAAAATCTCATGATTCCATCGACCACAAGTTCCGACCAGATCTCCCGACCTTCGTTTGAGCCTTCAGCCTGTCCCATTTCTGGAGAGTCACGTTTGGAAGAGTTCATAAACAGTATCACTCATGGCTTTGGTCTTGTGATGAGCCTCATTGGATTGGTTATCCTCGCTCTTTACTCTGGAGCCCAAGGCGATCTTGGTCTGTTTGTTTGCTGCTCCATCTTTGGTTCCACCATGGTCCTGACGTACACGGCCTCCACGATCTATCACAGTGCCCGCGAATTTCCCATGAAGAAAAAGCTGCAAACGCTTGACCATGTATCGATTTATCTTCTGATTGCAGGATCATATACGCCCTTCACGATCCTTGTCTTGGAAGGAGCGTTAGGATGGGGTCTGTTTACCTTTGCCTGGGGTGTTGCTGTTCTGGGAATCGCACTCAAATTATTGATGTCAACACGTCGCCCCTTTCTGGAAACTCTGATCTATCTGGCAATGGGATGGGCTGCAGTTGTCGCCATTGTGCCTCTTCAACAAAGCCTCCCTGTGAGAGGATTCGCGCTGCTCATCGCGGGTGGCATCTTTTACTCCGTAGGTACCATCTTCTACCTCGCAAAGCGTATCCCCTACAACCACGGAATCTGGCACCTGTTTGTCCTCGGTGGTAGTGCCTGTCATTTCTTTGCTGTCTACTTCTCTCTCATCTCAAAGTAGAGCCGTCTTGTTGTAGTGGGTTCTTTGGGAGCCTATTCCTTGCTATGACAGAGACCTCTCAACAAAATCACGATTTCTCAAGGAGAAGTGATGTTGTCAAAACAGGAAGTGACTCACACAAATCCAGTGGCTCGGACTGACGGTGAGAATGCGCTCCAAAGAGCGTGGAGATTGCTCAGCCCTTGGCCGGGTGGGAAATTCCTTTTTAGCAAGCTCATTGGTTGGCTCGCTCCCTATACAGGGACAGTGAAAGCCCAGGTTGTCGAGTTGCGAAAGGGGTACTGCAAGGTCCAAATGAGGGATCGCAGGAGTGTTCGAAATCATCTACATTCCATTCATGCGATTGCCTTGTTGAATCTAGCAGAAATAGCCTCAGGTGTAGGGATGATCTACAGCATGCCCCCAGGAGCCCGAGGCATCCTTGCAGGCTTTTCGATTGAATATCTGAAAAAAGGACGGGGGCTGTTAACAGCAGAAAGCGAGTGTGCTCCACCCCTAACCAATGAGCGTCAGGAGTTCTTGGTAAAGGCAACGATTAAAAACGAAGCAGGTGAAATTGTTGCAGTAGCTCAGGCCAAATGGCTTGTCGGGCCGGAGAAGAAGTAGGTTTCGCGTGGGGATTATCCGCACTTTTTGCTTACATTGTCGCGGCAGTTGCTTCTCTGTTGTTGAGATTCCAGCCTACAGACTCTGTACGTTTTGATGGTTTTTGTTTTGCATTCACGCTCTTGGTCATGGGCTTGGTACACGCAAGTGAGGTAGGCGCTGCGGCGATGGGACAGGCACTTGTAGTAGCCTTGCCACTGCAAGAGTCGATGGTTGCGTCGGCATTGACGTTCCCATTTCAAAGCAGGTCTACGACATGTTCGAAGCAAACCGCGATTTCTTCTTTGACAGTTGCGACGTGTTCTGTAGCAGCGGCGAATACAGCGGCTGACTTGGCGCAAGGTACATGTTTTGCAGCTCTTGAAGCAAGTCAGACGACAGGTTTTGTAGGTTGGTGTACAAGGGGCCATGCCGCCTTTTTCTTTCATGCAGGTCGCCATTTGGGTTTGGCGGCTGCTACGGCATGATGCTTTTTGTTCGGCAGTGAGACCTGGTTTGCAGCGACTCTTGAGCCGCTGGGTATTGCATTGTTTGACAAAGGTTCGTCGGATCGTTCGACAATTCCTTCGTTTGTTTCGATACACGGTTCGACAGTTTCTTTGGGCTTGTTTGTAGGAAGCCTTGCAAGCGATGCGGGCTGAGAGCTTGCAGGAGGATGGGGATGCGAGAGCTTGTTGTGAGTTGAATGAAAAAGCTGCAACCAATACCAGTGAAATGAACCAAACTATCATGTCAGACTCTCCATGTCGTAGGGCAATAAGGTTCTCACAATCCGACGGGAAGGTGTTACCTTTTTGCCTTTTGGGGAATGGTGAGAAGGTTGTGCACATTGTGTTGGTATAGGTATGATTCCTCCGAATATACCGACGATACCACGTGTTGTGATGTGCTCTCTTGTTCTCACTTACTCCAACGAGAGGTCTTCTTTTTTGATTTCAAATTTTAAGAATTATTCAGCGTGGCGTTGAGCATGGCGTTTGGCTCTTCGCCATGCCCGATAGGCTGCGATGCGGATTTCGGAAGGTAGTTTTTCGGCAGTACGCCATTGGTTGAGTTCAGAGATGGCTTCTTGGTTTGCGATGCGGCCCAGGGCGTTAATGGCTAGCATCTGGTTGTTGTTGTTCTCATCGGATTGTTCGAACATCTCGATAAATACGGAGGATTGGTTTTGTGCGATCAGGCTTGGAAGCAGTTCTCTTTTGGCGGCGTGACTTCCCAACGAGCGAACAAGTTCTGTCTTGGTAAGTTTGGCGGGGGAGAGCATATGGAATGATGCAGAAGGCAGGGTTGATAGCTCTGTGAGCAGACTTGTTGTGTCACTCTCAACTTGAGATAAGGCCCAGGCGGCTTGGCGGCGAACTTTTTCTTGACCGTCGGATAAGGCTGCTTGGAGTACTGATCTTGTCTTTGCACTTGCGGATTGGCTTTGGCCTATGGTTTGAGCAGCCTGTGCTCTTACAGAGGGTGGGGCATCTGCTAAGGCGAGTGTTTCACTGGCAGAGACAGCCGCAGCTTTGGGTACGATTTGTCCCATGGACCAGAGTGTAAGCTCCCAGTATTGGGCTACCATCTCTGGGTCTTTTGTTCCCTTTTGCCACAGCTCTATGGCGGAAGCGTTGGCTTGTTCGAGAGCTTTGGCGATGGCCTTTTTTGGGATCTTTGTTTTGGTTTTGTCGTCCTCTGTCGGAACCATTCGCAACAAGAGGGCCAGAGCATTGAATCGAACATGAAGTTTGTCATGAGTTAATGCTTCGAGAGTGGCTTCGAAGGGCAGGGGATCGCGTTGTAGCAGGCCTCTCTCCAGTATCTGCGTGAGGGTTTGGTCTCGGTAGGGCACTTCGTCTGCTTCGTAAGAGTCTGAGGGAGAAGGTGGGCGTTCGATGAAGAGATCGTTGTCCGAAGAGAAGGAGACTAGCAAAGGAAGCCTCTCTAAGATTTGCACAGGAGTGGCATGTTGGGCCAGCACTTTTGCGGCTTTCTCTTGCATCTCTTCATCGTATTCGAAGCTGTCGTGATCGAAGATCAGTAGGTTGGGGTAAGGATGGTCTTCACCATATAGCTTCAGTAAGGATTCGGCCGCAGAACGTTGGACATCTGAGTCTTCATCATTCAGTAACAGAGTGAGTGTGGGCTCTGCTTGTAAGTCTTCTGTTTTACCTAGCTCGTTGGCCACAGTCTGGCGAATTTGCCATCCACTCCAACCTTCGTTCTCTCGGGCGATTTGGGCAAGAAGGGGCACCGCGTCTTTGCCTGTAAGATGTCGCAAACCAGCCACGGCCCGACATTTCACGCTATCACTGACGCGCGAAGCTAGGTTGGGAATAAGTTCAAAGGATTCAGGTGGTTGTTGGCCTTCTCTCAGCAAGGAGAGGAGCAGTTGTTTGATGTCTGCTTTTTGGGGTTCGGGAGCGAGCTGACCTACGGCTTCGGCTGCGACATCCAGAGCTTGATGAAGCTCTTCGTCTTTTGGAAACATGGCAAAAATCGGGGGAAAGGCTCGTTCATCCCCGAGCATACCCAAGGCGAGGATGGAGCGGCGTTGTTCGTCGGGGTTCATGGAGGTTTGGAAGGTGGTAAATAAGATGGGGAAAGCCTCGGAGTGACCGTGCGTTCCCAATTGTATGGCTGCCTCCAAACGAATCGCTGCGTCTCTCGACTCCAAGGCTTGTTGCAGCGGAGTAAAGTCAGCTTCGTATTTGGGTATCCTGGTGACCAGGGTGTTACAAGCTTTGCGTCGAACTTGCTCCTCTCGCGAGCGAAGCAAGGGGCTAATCTTGTCGGCGATTTTTTGTTCTTCGAGATGAGTCATATCATCCATTGTGCGAATCAGGATATCGGTTTGTTTGCTTTGGAGCGCACGCTCAAGGTATCTCAGATATCTCTTTGGATCGCGCTTATTGGCTGGTCCTGCGAGTGACATCAGTGACTGGTATGCCGTGTTTCGAAGTTGGTAGTTGCTGCCTTCCAACTGTGATACTAGCCAGTCGGCAGCAGAGTCCATGCCCAGGCTTCCAAGGGCTCGAAGTATCTGTCCCTTGTCGGCGGTTTGTTCGGGATCTTCTTCGTATCGATGGATGAATGCCTGAACGGTTCTTGGGTCTCCCAAGCTCAGGAGAGCTTGTGTTGCCCGACTTTGGGTGTGGCTGTTTTCACTGTTCAAAAAGGATACAAGGATAGCAAAGGATGAGCTGACTTTTCGCTGAGCGAGAGCTTCAGCGGCTTTTAATCGAAGATCGTCATGGTCACTGGATAAGGCTTGTGTCAATGCTTTGGTTACGCGAGAGTCTTCCGACTGCAGGAGGCGATCGATGACGCGCAATCGTATATCGGTATGCTCCGATTGAAGTGTCGTAATAAAGGGATCGAGACTGTCTTCGGGATACAATGTGATCAACTGTTCTGCTGCTTTTTGACGGACATCTCGAACATTGGATCGCAGCGCCTTTGCGGTCCAGGTGCGGGCCATAGCCTGCTTCTCTTGGGCTATCCATGACAAGGCTTGTAAGCCAACATCGGCGTGTATGCTGGCGATGGCCAAGCGGTAGGGCTCGGTGTGGTCTTCAGCATAAAGTTGATACAGGTGTAACCATGAAGCTTTTCGTAGCTCACTGCGTGTAGGATGTTGTAGTAACTGCTCCAACATAGGTTGGAGTGTTGCTATGGAAAAGACGCCTTGTGAACCCAGCGCAGACACTCGCTGTAGGGCCCGAAGCAGCAGTGGATTCGGTAGATCTTGTCGGAGTAGGCCGGCATAGGCTACAAACGCAAGCTGTTGGCACTGCTCGGGAGGAAAGGCGACATCGTCCTTTTTTTTTTTGGTTTGTTTGGGTTTGTCGCAATGGCGATGTTTTTGCTCATATTGTTGGATAAATTTTGTT
>JALTMC010000311.1 GCA_027005175.1 Myxococcales bacterium | reverse complement strand
CAATCGTTTGACGCACCTCTTCACAGGTATTCTTTTGAATCGGTAAACAATAAGAGATCATAGCCAATCATCTGTCGTTGGTTGTTCACATACAAGGAAAGAGTTCGATGAAAATGGGCCTTCCTTTTCACCCATTCCGATGAAAATGGGCCTTCCTTTTCACCAACCTCTCACACACAAAAACATCATGCCCTACTCTCTCCCTCGCAACAAGGAGGTACGTCATCTCGATAACATACTGCACAGAATATTCTTTGAAGAGAAGAGTAGGCGAGGCTCGATAACGCAACAAGATCGACCTATCAGTCATCCAATGCACGGTGGAATGGGCGGACCCATCAGAACGATGGTAAAGTTGTTGGATCAACGCTCCTATCCACGCTCAGAGAACCATGGGATCAGATCCTCCAAGAGCATCTACGATGATTTCTTTCATAACATGAGCGGGGGCATCTTGACCGGTATACAAAGAGAACTGAGCGAGTCCTTGGTGTAAGAACATTTCTGCACCGGGGATCACAGTTGCACCTTTCGTTGTAGCGTCGTGCAGGAGTTGGGTATACCAGGGGGTATAGACCACATCCATCACGACGTGATTGTGAGAAAGGTATTCGATGGGGATGAGAGTTTCCTTGGGGTAAGGTAGCATACCTACAGATGTGGTTTGAATGAGAATATCACACTCTTGAACACGGTTGATCTCCTCCAGTCCATAAGCAACACCAGAGACCTCGCGGGCTAGTGTCTCTGCTTTGGCAACCGTTCGGTTAAACACAACAACAGATGCTCCTTGTTCTTCGACACCAAAGGCTGCGGCTCGGGCGGCACCGCCTGCCCCAAGCACAGCCACACGCTTGCCTTGCAATGTTGTTCGTTGTGTGAGAGGTCGAACAATGCCCATCCAGTCGGTGTTGTAGCCTTTGAGTTTGCCATCCTGTTGTACCACTGTGTTCACAGCCCCCATTTTGGCGGCCAGAGGGTCGATGTCGTCCAGCAGAGGTATCACTGTTGTTTTGTGGGGGATCGTGCATGTGATACCTCGAATTCCCATGGCCCGAACACCTGCGATAGCATCCTTTAGATTCGGAGCCGTGACATGGCTTGCCACAAAGACAAACTGCCCTCCTATCCCAAGAGCTTGATAGCCCGCATTATGCATGGCAGGTGACAGAGAATGCCCAATGGGGTCGCCAATGATCACACAGATCTGGGTTTTTGCCGTGATCGCAGAAGGTGGAAGAGGAAGCCCGGCGACAATCTCGGAGGTAATGTCCTGAGGGGTACGAGAATCCACCTCCACAGTGATATCTGCATATCTTTCATACAAGGGCAAGCGGCTCTCATACAACGCTTTTGCCAGTTTCACATCGGAGAACAAAGGTCGGTTGGGATCGCCCTTAACACGACATTGCAGTGTGTCAAAGGTGGCCTTGAGATAAACACAGAGACCTTGATTGTGACGGAGAGCCTCCATGTTCTCAGGACGTCGAACAATACCACCACCGGTAGAAATGACAACATGATGCTGCCCTCTCCATGACTGAGCAACCTCCGTTTCAAGGTCTCGAAACTGCGCCTCTCCATCCTTCTCAAAGATCGCTGGGATAGAGTCATGGGAAGAGGATTGTACGATCTGAGAATCCAACTCAACACGAGGGATATTCAGTTGTTCTGCCAAGGCTTTTGCGACGGTGGACTTACCGGCTCCCATAAAGCCAATCAACACGATCTTCAAGACGAAACTCCTATCTGAAGGGAAGAGAGAAAGTCCCAGAACATCGGGAATGATTTCGTCACCACAGAAGGATCTTCGATCACAATTCCTTCGATACGAGACCCAAGCAACGCGAATGACATCGCCATGCGATGATCATCGTAGGTTTGGATGGAGGCCCCATGAGGAGTTCCCCCCCAAATGGTAATGGAGTCTTCGGTGATTTCGGTGTGAATCCCCACGGCTTGTAACTCCTGATGTAGGGCGACGAGTCGATCCGTTTCTTTGTGACGGAGAGTATGCAAACCTGTGAGATGCGTCTGACCTTCCGCACAGGCAGCGATCACCGCCATGGTTAGGGCGGTATCGGGCATAGACTCCATATCCGCCTCAAGACCTTGCAATGTGGTAGGGCCTGCGATCTCTATCCAAGACTCCCCCTCCTTGGTAGACGAGCGACAGGTACATCCCATTTCCTCTAAGAGACCGGAAAAATGGACATCGCCTTGTATCGAGTTTGGCGAGAGGTTGTGAACTTTGACCACACCACCCGAGACAGCAGCCAAGCCCCAAAAATAAGAAGCTCCTGACGCATCTCCTTCAATCGTATAATGGCGCGGTGTATACGTTCGCCCTGTGGAAGCACGGTAACAGGTGTAATGTTCATGTGAGATCGCAACACCAAACGCCTTCATCGTTTGTAAGGTCATATCGATATAAGACTTGGATGTTTGTTCTCCAATCACGTTCAGCGTTAAGCCGTGGGGAAGCAATGGAGAGACAAGCAGCATGGAAGAGAAGAACTGACTGCTAATGTCACCTTTCATTGCCACCTGAGAGCCCAGCCCCTCTCGGCTTCCTCGAATTCGGAGCGGCGGGCAACCTTCTGTCCCAAGATAAGTGATGTCGGCCCCCAAAGAACGCCACGCCTCCACCAAATCCTGAACCGGACGAGCATGCATACGTTCGGACCCACACAAGACGATATCCCCTCCCTCCACCAAACAACACAAAGACGTCAGGAATCGCATCGTTGTACCTGCAGGGCCAACATCGATTTTGCCTTTAAATGGGGTGAATCGCCCTCCCCTTCCATGCACAAGCAGCTCTTCTCCGGATGACTCAACACGGACTCCCAATTTGTTGAGACCGGCAATCAATGCCACAGAGTCATCACTGGGAGAGGCAGCTTTCAGAGAAGTTAAGCCATCACACAACGCAGCCACAACGAGTGCTCGATTGGTATAACTCTTGGACCCCGGTAATGTGATGCTGCCAGAGATCGGATGCGTTGGTGGAAGCAATCGTAACTTCATCAGAAAAAAAACCTCTTATGTTGTGGGCATGAGACCCACCTCCCGATCGCGGCCCCGGCAGGCTCTACAGCGAGAGCGACTGCGCAAGCAACCCCGTAGGAGTGAAGCTATAAGCTGAATCAAACGGATGAGGTGAGGGTCGTCGACGGTTCGATCTACCTCATCCTTCTTTTTCGATGGACCCATTCTGCGGAGAGAAAAACTCAAGAGTTCCTTATTACTGACGCGTACTCAACACCGAGCGAAGAGAATTCCTGGCACCTGCCAATGTATAGCTTCTGAGCATCTTATTGTTGGCGATATAATTTAACGACAGCCCCATATACCTCTTCTTGGTAATTCCTGTCTGATTGAGCAGAATACGACCCTTCCCAACCATCACAAAACCACCGTGAGTAAGGGCGTACTCCTTCAAAAAATTGAGCGCTGTCCCCCTTTGTGTTTTTAAATTAACCTTGCCTCCAAAGACCGTTTTAAGTCTTTTGATAAAAGCTTTGTTTCGAAAAGCGACTTTGATTTCAGATGTACTTAAATTCCGAAAGACAAAGAATTTAAAAACGGTGTTAAATACTTTGATACTCATCAGGTAGCCACGATGCATCACAGTCATAAGAAGGTGTATTCTGAAAGGTAATTTTCGATTGACATAGATATGAGTAAACACTTCGCATTTCTGCCTTGGACCAACAGGAGAGCTAAAAGCGCGATCAAAGCCATTCACTCGATTCAGGTCAAACTGACTTGCTTTGTACATATACCTATCATCGAGTGGACTATGCTTTGAGGTTGCAGAGGCAAACCGATAGACTGCCGTAAAGCTGAGTCGCGATGAGTTATTGGTTCCGAAAGCTCCTTCACCCCGAAGTTTTTGAGTTAATCCCGCTGATTTTTTAAGCTCAAACACTCGCTTGTCAAATGGTTTCTGCGCCAGTTTTCGAAATTTAGACCACCTCCGCCCCACCAAAGAAAAATAAATAGAAGTGGTCATCGCGGCAGCTAGATATTTAATTCGATTCCGATCTTTCCTTGTCTTTGGTCGACCGATAAGACCGGTTAGGATTTTAATGAGACTTGGCAACAAAACCTTTTTCGGGTGCGCAGATCGAATCGTATATGTATTCTTTCTCAAACATGCTGAGATCTCTTTTTGTGTATAGGCGGGCTTAACAGAACCTTGGGAGAGAGCGATATTGGGTAAGGCGAGACCTACAACCAAGACAGTCATCCATACCAATCTCATAACATACCTCCCTCTCAAGAAACAATGGACTCGGCAAGCCAACAAACAAAAAACAGACAGAAAAACACTACCATCAAATGATGACCATTTCAACAAGAAGCTGTCACACAAAATAGAGAAGAGATTCTGAACTTAAAACAGAGTGGAATATGACAAGAACAAAGTTGCATTGAGCGATAGACTTGAAGCAGAGTGGAGTATGACAAGGAAAAAGTTGTGTCGAGCGATATTTATATCGTTCGACTTCACTGAGGGGGTTCAAGGACAGTGGATGCGACCTTACGACCGACCATGCTCCTTACGACAGCTCAACCTGCCATACCTGCATCATAAATCGAGACCGCACGCTCCTTACGACCGACCAAGCCGCACGCTCCTTACGACAGACCATGCTCTTTGCGAAAGTTAAACAGTTCACGTACTTGATGAATCAGTCGCGCAGACTCTTCGAAGTTCAGGGTTTGTTGTCCGTCAGAGAAGGCTTTTTCTGGGGTTTTATGTACTTCAAAGATGATACCGTCGGCACCACCGGCGACACAAGCGAGAGCGACAGAGTCTACAAAGCGGCGAATACCAATACCATGGGAAGGGTCTAGGATGACGGGAAGATGAGATTTCTCTTTTAACACAGGGATGGCGTTAATATCGAGGGTGTTGCGGTAAGCATTTTCAAAGGTCCGGATACCCCGTTCGCATAACATCAAACGCTCGTTACCGTTGGCAAAGATGTACTCAGCAGACTGAAGAAGATCTTCGATCGTACCGGACATTCCACGTTTTACAAGAACAGGCTTATCCACCCGGCCAAGTTCGTGAAGCAGTGTAAAGTTCTGTGAATTACGAGCCCCCACTTGGTAGATATCAACATACTCATACATGGGCTCAATGTCTTGAACAGCCAGGACCTCTGAGATAATTTTGATGCCATTTTCACGAGCAATTTTGGACCATAGGATCAGACCATCCAGGCCAAGGCCTCGGAAGGAGTAGGGAGAAGTTCGGGGTTTAAAAACACCACCGCGCATAATCCGGACCCCTTGTTCCACAAGGTGGGCGATCACCTGACGGATCTGCTCTTCTCCTTCAATGGAGCAAGGTCCAGCCATCAAAGTAAGTTCGCTGGGGTGAATCTGAACCCCATCACCCAAATCAATGGAAGAGCGACCCACCTTCCATTTTTTGGAGACCAACTTATAGGCTTCTGAAACGCGATGAACATCCGTAACCCCTGCGAGGTGACCGACATGCCGGATATCAAACTCTTTCTTGCCAATGGCCACCAAGTAATGTCCCTTTTGGGTCTTCACCTCGGTAGGTTTGTAGCCCAGTGCCACCACTTGAGAGCTTATCT
>JALTMC010000310.1 GCA_027005175.1 Myxococcales bacterium | reverse complement strand
ATCTTGTTGGATGGGTGAGCACAAGTTTTTGAATCTCACCTTTCGCAGTGATTTCGCTGAGAACTCGTTTGATGAAATCACGTACAATCGTTTTGGGAAGTAAGCTGTATGTCTTCTCAACATCTGAGAATCGCATATGAATAGGCTGAGTCATACCTATTTTTCTCTTGATCGACTGCACAAAATTATTGTTTTCAATCCTGCGTCCAGCTCGAACCCTTTTCGTTTCAGCATCAATTCCAATTTCGTAGGTAAACTCTTTTTTCGTACTCTCGCCTGAACGACCATTGGTAGAAGGAGGAGCTTCATAAAAGCTCCATGTCGGAATTTGTTCATGTCTATTCTTATACTTAAAAAGCTCCACTCTTTCTGAGGCACCTTGAGATAAGGAGAGATAGGCACAACACGAGTTACTGGTACCAAAATCCAAAGCAACAAGAAATTCCTGAATGCTTTCGAGAGACACAAAAAACGTTGTTTTGAGAAGACCATAGGGTTCACAAATCAACTCAAACGTCAAGTCATATCCAGCTTTATGTTCAAGCTCTCCATGTAGTATTACAAAAGGTATTTCTGCAAACCATATGGAATCTTCGCTACCAGACTTTTTGCGCTTTTGACTTTGTAATGGAAATGATACCTCGGCACGAACCGACGAACCTACGTCATTGGTACGACAAGTAGTACTTTGAATCTCAAAGCCTTGCACGCCACGAACTTCAATGTCTAAATGAAGGAGTGGACTTTCTTTGAGATGACCTGGAAAAGGATAAACTCCTGGAGGCACGACTTCACGAATTTGCAGTTGCGGCTTACGCTGTACGAGAACGGGAAAGGAGAGAAGTAGTGGGTCTAATACTCCGTCCAGGAAAAGTTCCAAGTAACCCTCTATTTGACCTTCTCGTAACGGCAATTTATCCCGCAAGATCTTTCCTTGAAGATGCAAGGTTTCACCTGGAAGAAACACACCTTTACTAAAAGAGGTAATGGACCACCACTCATCCTTAGGGGAAAACCGATGGATACACAAGGGAGATGAACCAATATCCCATATCACTGAAAAGTCAACAGGAACACTCTCTTGGTCAGTCTCTGAAGCTCTAAGCTGCTCTGTAGCTATTCGTACAGGAGCTTCTTGCAATATAATGTCTGGTTTAACATGTACTTCGAGAAGGTAGGTAAATGGTTTGGAGCATTCCTGTGCATGTACACGGAAAGTGGAAACATGATCAGTCTGTAAAGGAGCTGCTTGTTCTAATTCAATAGAGAAGGAGTCACCTGGTTCAAGTTGAAGTCCTACGGGAATTCCCTGTGACATCCATGGAGTTTCACAAGAAAACTCAATAGATGTCAAAGCAGTACTACCGTTATTTGTTATCTGCACAGCGGGAGTAGTATAGAATTGCTCTTCATATACAAATTGTGGCTCGGAAGTGATAGAGAGAGAGCGTGCAGCCAGACCACAGAGACCACAAAACATATCCTCTGGAAGTAATTGCCATCCGACCCGACATTGAAGACATTCCATATCGCTTTGATTCCCTCAGAACAATCGACTCATCAGTAAGTTGCCAACTCTCGACTCTGTCCCTGACCGAAGCTAGGCAAGAACTCTCGAATGACGCGAACTCGCTTGTCCCTAGCCTCTCCCTGCTCTGCATGACCCATTGTATTAGATTCATCCGCAAACAGCAGAGCTTTTAGAACCTTAGACAAGCGATTATTGACCTCCTCTTCTCCAAGTGCCTGTATTACCTCTCCGAGCGTTTGGTAAAAGATCTCTCTGGCATGTGCTTGACTGGTGTGAGCTAGCTCATGAAACTCTTTTTCAAAATTCTCTGCATGACAAAAGCGTGTATGTAACATTTCGTCTTCATACATAAAGCGCTGCACACCATTGATGGTTTCAAAGACTTCGCTCGGAAAGAGCTCTTGTGCGAGGTTGTAGCGCTCCCGAAGGATCTTAACATTTAAGAAGTAACTTGCGTCAAAGCGTAGCGTGTTCCGCTCAGTATGCAAACCCAAAGCGTGCAGATTGGACGCGCCATTACTCTGACCTCGATGCTTTTGTAAGGATTCTTGATAAAGTGTTCGTTTTTCGCCGTGTAACGCAGTATCACCCAAAGTAAATTGGGGCTCTTCTCTAAAGAAGATCAATAGATGTTCAAAGCCTGTTCCAACAACTTTTTTAAAGACATCAGAGATCTCATTGCTTCGACGCTTAATCTTCTCAGCATCTTCTGCGTTATCTGCTGCGATGATGATTGGCTTTGGAAAGTCTCTCTTTGCGTCCTGAAAATGAGGAGAAAACTCTATAAAGGCTGAACTCCTACGACATTGCTGTCGAAGCACTTGCTCTGGAACATTCTGGCTACTTTGTACGAGTTTTGCAACATTAGTTGTGCGCATACCACGCAGTGCTTCTCGCTGAAAGATACTGTTGAGTTGATCAAAGACATGTGTCTTATCTTTGCGTAAGAATTCATAAAGAGAGTATTCTCCATCCCCTTCTTTGAGCGGCTTTTTGCAAAAAGAGCGTTGCAAACGAACCCAGTCTGCATCTACCAGCTTTTCCGTGATCGAGTTAAAAATACGATCGATCTCAATCTTCATACACTCATGTAAGTCATTTCCTTGTATCGTCAGAAGAATCTTAATATTTTCGTTGTTCGATGGGTTGCAAGCGTCATCCAACTCACTTGTAAATTCATCTCGACAAAAGGTTAATGTCTCTTCTACAGAATGTTGTGTTTCATAACCACTGCTTGGTGTAAGTTGCTCAAGTATTGCTTCCACCTCATCCCGAACAAGAAAATCACGCAGGAACTCAAGCTGTCGGATGTATTCTTTTTCTGCGTCTTTGAGTACTCTCTCCATAAGAAGCTTTCGTACTTTGTTGGGAAGACCAATATGGCGAAGCCACCTATCCTCTTCGATTTGCTTTAGGACATGTAGAGTTCGCCCCACCCCGGCAAGAGAGTTAAGCTGAGGAAACGTAGAGGGTGCCCCCTGTAACCATTGCTGAAAAAATTGATGTACCTTTTGAAAAAACTGTTGTGTATACGCAATGGGTTTAACAGCAACTTGGTTACGCAGCGATTCCAAAAGGCTTTCCAACTGACTTCGGAAGTGGGGAATTTGCCCTTCTATTAACTTGGTGAAAGTACCACTGACCTGGAACTCTTTTGGCAAAGGATTATCTCGAGGAATATTCACAAGCTCATATTCAATATTCTTACTTCGAAACAGATGATTTTTATGATCTTGTAGTGTTTCTGAGATCCTACTTCGAATATTAATACCAAGGGTTTTATCATAAAGCAGGGTATCGAGCAGCGAGTTCCACTTTTGCTCAATACCCTCTTTAACATCCTGCTCTACATGTAGCTCACCTGTCTTAGATCCATCGAGATAACGTAGACAAAATTGTTCCCCCATTTTGGCCGCCACACCTCGGGCGATTCGGTGCTTTGGATACCAAAAAGCAGAAATTCCAAATGAGTTTAGCCTGTGTACGTGGCCAAGTTTATTCAGTTTGTCAAAGTTAGGATGCTGAGCGGAGTAATTTGACCACTCTGCTGCACGTGCCCCCATCAAGGGAGTGACAACATTACAGAAAAGATTGAGGCCTATGATTCCATGTAACGAATGGATTCCACCCCCACCACGAAATCGAACGTCCTGCTCACTCGAAGATAGACTTAGAATATCTACCCAACGAAACGGTGATACATTTTTCAAATTGGTACTATGCGCATCCCCTGGGAATCGTATATTAAACTCAGATTCATCATGGTTGTAATAATCGAGTTCCGTTAGTGCTGCATAACAATTGGATGCATAGATTCGATTTTTTGCAGTATCAAGATCGGCCACAGTGAATATACCATAAACATCAGAGTTATCTGTATATCGCCAATCTTTCATCTTGGCGATACGACCAGCTCCTATCAAGTTGTAATTTGCAAAAAATCCAAGGTCGAGGAACCCGCCACTGCAAGTCCCACCACAAAGAGTACCAACAATATAAACATCACAATGATCGCTGATGTTTATCGCTTCATTCTCCCTGCTGCCTTTTTGATGCAGATACTGTCGAAGGATTTGTCGTGTTTTGTCTTTTGCATTCGCATGATTGATCCGATCAAAAGCTGCTTGAATTGATCGAGTAATATCTGGCCAATTGTACCATAGACACAAACGACCAATCATCCGAGTATTTGCTGCTCCATCTTCAAAGGTATTCGGAGCAACTTCCAACAATTGAGGGTGTATCCACTTTTGAAGATCACCCCACCTCTGCTGGCTACCTACTTCACGTAGAGACTGTTTGAATGTTCCGACATCGGGAATACCAATGTGCAACGTCTCAATTTTTTCCTCTAACTCCATGGTCTCAAGATTAGGAAGTTGTTTGTCTTCCCCTGTATTCTTGAGATTTGTTTCAATCGTTATATATGAAAAACAAGGAAGAGCAGCAACCTGAAACTCTTCAAAGATATGTCTGCGAAAGTGCTGAATTATCTCTGTTCCACTTGTGCCCAAGCCGATAAATAAAGTCGGTTTGACATCCATTCTGTTATCCCTCCCTTATCGAAGTTTACTCAGAATCTCTTGTTTTTTCCGATTGATACTTGCTAACAAAGCCAGATCGAAGAAAAATATCATCAACATAGGGGGAAGATATATCCAATCTACCGCCATTTGTTTTTGCTTCCAAAGTTTGAAGGCAAGAAATAAGAATGTACTCAACATAACAAAACTATGTAAAAGAAAGGGAACAAGCCAGCTTTGAAACCCTTTCGTGATCAGAACACGAGGAGCCTGGGTGGATGAGTTGGTTTGGGACCAAGCAAGAATGCGTACAAGTAGATAAGAAATGACATAGGATGTAAAGCAAACAGCAACAAACCACTGCGAAAAGTAGGGGTTAGTAATATAGGTTTTTAGCGAAGTAAGCATATGTCGTAACCTTTCATAGAAACCCAATAAAACATAATCTTTGAAAAAGACTCTCAACACAACTTATGCAGAGTCTTCCTTTTCTTGTTCTTCATTCAGAAGAGTAATGGTGCCCTGTGGAATTCTAATACTTTGATAGAACTCCACCTCTTGTTCCCGTCCATCGGGAGATTGAAGTAAAATGACATCGCGACCCAACTCCAAAGAGTAATCCGAAGCTCCTACATCCAGGCAATAGGGTTCCCCAACCTTGGAAAACAAATATATTTTTTCACCGGATCGAAGCTTAAAAGCCTCTTCTTTTGTTCTTCCTGATCCATCAAATCGAACAAGTAAAGTGGTACTCTTTGGAGGTCTCAGAATCGTCCACAGAAAATACATGAACGCTCCGATAGCCGCGAGCCCGAATATGAAAATAAGAATGGGGATGACACCAGAAAAGTCGGAGGAAGGCTCTTCTTTCTTCGGCTTGGCGATACAGCTTCCATTGTTACAAGTCTGTGGAGTTGGAGTTTGTGGACAGTCTGTATTCTTCAGGCAGCGAAAAAGGGATTGCTTGATAGGCAACGTGAATACAGATTTTTTCTCAATCAACTTTTTTTCTGGATCGATGAATTGCAGACGCATTTGTATCTGGACTTTATCCATTCCTCGCAGCTTG
>JALTMC010000309.1 GCA_027005175.1 Myxococcales bacterium | reverse complement strand
GTCTGTGCTGGTACGACTTTGAAACACTCCAGATGATGTGGCTGGAAGCTCCATATCTGGGGTGAGGAAGTCGGCCAAAAGATCATCCACGCTAGCTTGAACGGAACTGCTTTTTGGGGTTGGCTCAGGGATCTCGTGTTGTGACTGTGTCTGTATCTCCTGCTGGGAGGCCAAGGAGGGTACTTCCTCCCAGTCGTCCCAAGAGTCCCCAAATAGGTCTGAATTCACGGAACTCATTGCTTGTGTTCGATCATTGACTTCAGCCAGTGCGTAGGAGAGGACGTCGAGGATCGAGGAGCGTTCTGCAAAACCAAACACCACATTTTGGGCAGAGAGTTGATTTTGAAGCGTCACAAAGATCTTTTGGGTAGGCCAGCTGGAAATCGCGATCTGGAGGTTCCCATCTTTCAATGAGATAGGGAGCACACGCAGATCTTCGAGTATGTTACGAGGTATCTTTGTGGCAAGGACCAGCTGGGGAGTGGCTGCCTCTCGCAAGGAGGTGTTATCCCAATAGGGACATGCCATGGAAGAGGCGAGGTCTTGCAATAGGGTCACTTCTGGAATCACCCCTTGCTCTCGAATGGCTTCAAACTGATCGGGGCTCTCCACATGGCTTGAAAGGATGTCGTAGAGAATCTCTTCTGCAACCAAACCATCCTTAATCCAGGCTTCTCCAAGTTCAGAGAATATAGAATGCTGGAGTGTTGCTATCTTGCGTGTGGTCATCAGAAAAACACCTCTTATGTTGTGGGTGTGGAAACCCTCTTCCGATCGCGGACTCGACAGAATCTACAGCGAGAGCGAAGCGCGAGAGCGCAGGCAACCCCGTAGGGGGGAAGCTGTAGGCTGAATCAAGTGGATGGGGTGGGGTCGTTGACGTCAGGGACTTCCTCGGGTGTCAGAAATTATCTCGCCAGCCGAAAACCTCCGGAACAAGGTGGGGATCGTTGACGCATTTTACGAAATCGAAGAGCACAAATGAGCCTTGGGGAAGACCCTTCGTATCCTGTTGTGCACTCGATTCTCTCTGATATCACAACAAGACGCAAGACCTATCTTCTCTTCTCTTTGTGGAGAGTCTCTCTTGAAAAAATGGAGAGTCTTTTACTCCGATTGTTCGAGTGATTCTGTATTTTGAATCTTCATCAACATCGTATATCGACCCATCATCGCTTGGTGAAACCACAACAACATTCCTTCAAACTCGGTGAGGGAGTACAGATTGTGTTCTGGCAGGATAGGTTTGCCATTGGCAACTTGCTCCCAGACTTCGAGCGAGGGCTCTTGGTGTGTTGGCTCCAAGACTTGTTGCAGCAACTCCTCTTCTCGTTCGCGCGTCCACAGATCTCGTTGTTTGAGCGTATGGATCAGTTGTTCTTTGCGAAAGGTCTCCACTTCATCGCGAATGGTTTCTGTATGACTCTGTATGTATTCATGACAAGAGATGTAAAACTCTTTTTTTTCTTTTCCTTGCCACAGCTTTGTCAGAAAATCGGGCTGAATGGATAGCTCATTGCCCCAGATCGTTGTGCTGTCTTGGTGGGTCCAGGTGGTTTGGAACTTTTCGATGTCAAATCCCATCACTTTCATTAAATAACGAGATGTTACGAGGCTGTGGAGTCCAAGTAGGCTGTGAAATGTGTGCCAAAAGGCGATGATCTCAGGATAGGGGGGATACACACAGTTGAACTCGATACAAGTAAAGGGACGTTGGGCATACACTGTACACCGGCCTTCATCATCAAGCAGTGGACAAGGGGGGATATCTGCCAGCTTGTCATAATGGCTATCGTCGTGAAGGTCGTGCATCACGGTAGGTTTGTGTGCGTAGGCTGGACCCGAACGCCCCTCGTCAATCCAGGCTTCGATGTTGCCTGCACTACCTTTCGCTTGCCCTTTTACGAGTATCTCACCTAACAAAAAATTAGGAAACTCTGGATAGATATTGCAACATCTCGCAAAGGGGGCAAAGCCTCGCTCTTCTACCATTCGACATTGACTGCAATTCATCCCAGGCAGCTTGGGAACCTGTAACGCCTGAATCTTTGGATGCAATAACGCTGCCCAAGTCTCACCCAGTCCTGTCTGCTCTACCACTGTACTCATCAGAAAAAAAACCTCTTATGTTGTGGGCGTGGAAACCCTTTCCAGAATCGACAGGACGAAGTCCGGATGGGGTGGGGGTCGTTGCCATGATCGCCTTGTGTTTCCATGTGACGAAGACACCCTATCACGAACCACTTTGTTTCTGCACCGTCTTTCTTCTGTAAGCCTCGGGTTGAGCTTCGCCCATTGCCTTTTTTTTAAAGTAGACTATGCTTCGCAGCTTCTTACAGGACAAACCGGAGGCTGTCCGATGGTTCTTAAACCGCTAGCAAAGGAATGTTTCTCATGATGAAAAGTCGAACTGAAATTGCGCAAGTCCTCAGTGAGCCACAGCTCAATGATACCGTTACTGTGATGGGATGGGTTCGAGCCTTTCGCTCCAATCGTTTTATTGCGTTGAATGATGGCTCGACGATCAAGAATCTACAGATCGTGGTGGATCCTGATACATGGGATGGAGAGCTGTTGAAGAAGTTACAGTTTCATTCATGCATCGGAGTGACAGGTACGATTGTTGAGTCGCAAGGTTCAGGACAGGCCATCGAGTTGGCTGCGGAGTCCCTGGAGATCTTTGGTGAGATCGACCCCGAGGCTTATCCTGTAAAGCCTGCTCGCCAAACCATGGAGTTGTTGCGTCAAAAAGCTCATTTCAGGATGCGAACGAACACGTTTAGCGCGGTATTTCGCATTCGACATGCCTTGGCCTTTGCGATTCACAAATACCACAATGACAATGGATTTTACTATCTCCATACACCTATTATCACAGGAAGTGATGCAGAAGGCGCAGGAGAGATGTTTCATGTCACGACCTTTGAACCCAACAAAGCTCCCCTCAACGAAAAAGGTGAGATCGATTGGCATGAGGACTTTTTTGGTGGTCCCACCAACCTTACCGTTTCTGGCCAACTCCAAGCAGAAATTGGTGCACATGCTCTGGGCAAGGTGTATACGTTTGGACCGACATTTCGGGCTGAAAACTCGAATACATCGAGGCATCTGGCAGAGTTTTGGATGATTGAACCCGAAGTGGCTTTTTGTGACCTGGAGGGGGATATGGACCTGGCTGAAGACTTTGTCAAATACTTACTCTCTTATGTGTTGGAGCATTGCAGTGATGATCTAGAGTTCTTGGACAAACGCATCCAGGATTTAGAGAAAAATAGGAAGAAGGAGGAGCGGCGTCCCATGCCATTGCTAGAGACGCTCCGCTTTGTGATCGACAATGAGTTTGAGCGCATCCCCTACGGAGAGGCTATCAAACTACTTCGAAACTCAAAACCCTACAAAAAGAAAAGATTTGAATATCCTGTGGAGTGGGGCAAGGACCTACAGGCCGAACACGAACGCTGGCTGGTGGAAAAGAAGTTCAAAAAACCCGTGATTGTTTACGACTATCCCAAAGGCATCAAATCCTTCTATATGCGCCTGAACGAGGATGGAGAGACCGTCGCAGCGATGGATGTTTTGTTTCCTGGTATCGGTGAGGTGATTGGCGGGTCACAGCGAGAAGAACGCTACGATGTACTGTTAGAGCGTGTGAAAGAGTTTGGGATTCCAGAGGACGATCTATGGTGGTATCTGGAATTGCGACAGTTCGGTGGGGCACCCACGGCAGGATTTGGCCTTGGCTTCGAACGGATGATGCTTTTTATTACTGGAATGAAAAATATACGCGACGTCATCCCCTTTCCTCGCACACCCAAATCGGCAGACTTCTAAAACAAGCGTGCAGGTCAAGCCAAACTCACAGTTACTTTTTCCCTTGAAGTATCTTGCCATTGGCGGCTTGTTGCATCATTCCCTTGGACATATCCGTCCAGAAGGTTCCAGGGCCAGCGTAGCGAAGCATCACTTTGAGATTCTTAGACAGTTTCTTTGTGAAGATATAGTTGGCAAGGGTTTTTCCGCTGCCTAAGGCTTTGGCAAACTGGAAGAACTCATCCGATTTTGCCTTTTTGAGCATGGCGATCACGTCAGCGACCGCTTTTCCTTTGACAAGATCGATCTGTGCCTCGATCTCTGCTACTTTGCGCATGATCTCTGCGACCTTTACTTCTTTTTCTCCTTTGATTCGAAGCACCTTTCGCTGGCCGTCGGCTTTGATCTCTGCAATGACCTTGGCTGTCCCTGCTCTGACTTCTCGGATCCCCTTTGTCACATCCGCTTTTAAAGAAGCCAGCTTATTTCTGATCTTCTGGGTCTTTTTCATTTCCACTTTGGTCTTCCGTTCTTCCACTGCGATCTTCGACTGGTTGATGGGATCACGGACTTCTTTGGGGATTTCAATGTTTCGAACAAGGCTGATCAGAATCTCAATCTTTTTCTCATTGCAGATCGCTTTCAGTCTCTTTGTTACGCGATCTTGAAAGGCTTCTCGGGTTTTCCCTTCAATAAATTCACGCGCTTGATGGCGGGAACCTTCCAGCCGTACGATGGTGTTGACTTGAGGACGGATCACTTTGGCAACAATCTCTCGGATGTTTCCTAATGTCTTGATGATATGTGGAGCATTTTTGGGCTTGAGGCCCCAAACCACGGAAACATCCAGCTCAATATTGAAGCTGTCAAGAGACTTAAATTTCATATTGTCGAGATTGATATGGCGAAAACCGATCTCTACTTCTTCCACACGGAATGCCTTTGGGTTGATATAGTACAGACCCGGCTGAAGGACATCTTTTAATATCCCTTTCTTACCTGTTTTGGGGTCCTTATCCAGAGCCATGACCACACCGACATATCCCGGACGAATATTCACGGCCGGTCGCTTCTTGACCTGGAATGCGATCGGGTTAAGCCTCCATTTTCCCGGGGTGAGGGGCTGTCGCATGACTCCCTTAAACCCCTTGTCTGCGAGAAACTGCCCTTCCGGAAGTGGCTTTCCACTTCGAGAGATGACCAAGCCCACTTCTTGCGGGCCGATCTGTATGATCTTTCGATGCAACGTTCGCTTGTACAAAAATGGATTGTAGAAGTGACGCCCCTCTCCCACTGGAGCTTCTTGAATACCCTTAAACCCTTTGGGAACAACTTGGTACCATGATGGGTTGGGATTGGGCTTACCTGTGTTTGCTTTGATCACAAGCATCTGCCCCGGTCCCACGTAGACGCGGGATAACATCCACTGCCAGATCAACACATAACCCACCAAAAAGAGGCCAACCAGCAAAAGGATAAGCATCATGATGATCTTTTTGCCGCTGGGGCTCGAAGAAGAGGGGGGTAATAATGTACCGTTTCCTCCACCTCCACCACCTCTTCTTTCAGATCCACCCCTTCGTCCACCGCTGCCACTGTCATCTTTGGATTTTGTTCTATTACTCCGAGAAGCCATCTTTTCTCCCGCTTTTTTCGTGCTCTCTTGGGTTGCTTTGCTGGGGGTACTACTCTTTTGGGTTGCCCTGGAAGTCTTCTCCACTCCGTTGCTTGCACCCTCTGCTTTGTTTCGGCTCTTTCGTGACTTAGGGTTTGCCATGAGCTGCTCCTTGCTTCAGAGTTGAAGGAGTTGTGGT